>NZ_JAVCVL010000395.1:0-977 GCF_032917815.1 Clavibacter sp. MX14-G9D
GGCGGCTCGACGTGCCCGGCGACCACGCCCGCATCGTCGCCCGCGCGCTCGACGACGTGGGCCTCGCGGCCTCCCTCGCCGACCGGCGGCCCGGCGAGCTGTCCGGCGGGCAGGCCCAGCGCGTGGCCCTCGCCCGGGCCATCGCGGCATCCCCCGGGATCCTCCTCGCCGACGAGCCCGTGAGCGGCGTCGACCTGCCGCTGCGGGACCGCATCATCGAGCTCCTCGACGGGCTCGTGCGCGACCGCGGGCTCGGGCTGGTGCTGGTCTCCCACGACCTCGACGCCGTCGCGCGGCTCTGCGGGCGGACCGTCGTGCTCGCCGGCGGGCGCGTGGTGGAGGAGGGGCCGACGGCGCGCCTCCTCGCGGACCCGGCGCATCCGGCCACCCGCGAGCTCGCCGACGCCGTCCCGCGGCTGCCGGGGGCCCTCACCGCATGACGGCATCCGATCCCGCCCGTCGCGCGGGCACCGCCGCCCCGCCGCCGGACCGCGGCCCGCAACCCGCGGCCCTGCAGTCCGCCGTCCCGCAGTCCGCCGTCTCGCACGCCGGCGTGCTCCTCTGCAGCCAGCTGGTCTTCAACCTCGGCTTCTACGCGGTCGTCCCGTTCCTCGCCGTCGTGATGCGCGACGACCTCGGGCTCGGCGCCCTCGCCATCGGCCTCGTGCTCGGCGCCCGCACCTTCAGCCAGCAGGGCCTGTTCCTCCTCGGCGGGATGCTCGCCGACCGCTTCGGCCCCCGCACCCTCATCGCGGCCGGATGCGCCGTCCGGGTCGCCGGCTACCTGGGCCTCGCGCTGGCCGCGGACCTGCCGGGCTTCCTCGTCGGCGCGGTCCTCACGGGGATGGGCGGGGCCCTGTTCAGCCCGGCCCTGCAGAGCCTCGTCGCGGCGGCCGACCTCCGCGGACGCGCCGCCCGGCGCCGCGGCCGGCCGTCGCTGTTCGCGGCGCTCGTGCTGGTCGGCGAGGTCGGCGCGG
>NZ_JAVCVL010000396.1:0-972 GCF_032917815.1 Clavibacter sp. MX14-G9D
CAGCAGCGTCGGTGTCAGCAGCAGCATCCACATCAGCAGCAGCATCCACGTCAGCAGCAGCATCGGTGTCAGCAGCAGCATCCACATCAGCGGCAGCATCGGTGTCAGCGGCGGCGTCGACATCAGCAGCGGCATCTACATCCGCTGCGGCGTCCACGTCCGCAGCAGCGTCCACATCAGCGCCACCATCGACGTCGGCATCGGCATCTCCGTCGACATCAGCGGCGCCGTCCGCGGCAGCCGCGTCCACCGTGAAGGTCACCGAGTCGGAGCCCGCCTCCGCGTCGTCCACCGTCTGGGTGGCGGTCGCGGTGTAGGGACCGACCGGCAGGTCGACGAACACGACATCGAAGGCACCCGTGACCGGGTCCGCCGTCGTCGTCTGCGTCTCCTGGCCGGGGATGGCGACTGCGACCGACGCGCCGGGCTCGGCGGTCCCGCGGATGGTCACGTCTTGCGGACCACCGGGGATCACCTCCCCCTGCGCCGGCTCGGTGATGATCACGTCGGCGATGACCGGCGCCACCGTGAAGGAGACGGAGTCGGTGCCGCCCGCGGCCTGAGTCGCCACCGCGGTGTAGTCACCGGGCTCGAGGCCCGGGAATACGACGGAGAACGAGCCCGCGGTGGGTCCGAACGGAGCCGCCGTCGCCGTCTGCGTGGCCTCGCCGTCGATGGTCACCGTGACCACCGTGCCCGGCTCGGCCGTACCGCTGACGGTCACGTCCTGGGTACCGCCCTGGAGGATCTCGCCGAGGTCGGGCTCGAGGATCACGACCGGGTCCGCAGCGTCAGCTGCAGCGACCGTGAAGTCCACCGAGTCCGTGCCGGAGGCGACGCCCCCGACCGTCTGCACCGCGGTCGCCGTGTAATCACCGGCAGGCAGCTGCGGGAACGTCACCGAGAAGGCACCCGTCGTCGCATCCGCCGTGGCGACCTGGTCGTCCTGGCCGTCGATGGAGACCGTCACCG
>NZ_JAVCVL010000397.1:0-959 GCF_032917815.1 Clavibacter sp. MX14-G9D
CCGGCGCCCTCGCGCTCGACGACGACGGGGCCGAGGCCGGGACGCCGCGGCTCACCCGCACGGGCCGCGTGCGGCTCGAGCTCGTCTCTCTCCGGGAGGCGGAGCGCCTGGCCGACGAGCTCGCCGACCTCGCCCGCCGTCGCGGCCTCGCGGCGGCCCGGGCGCCCCTCCCCACACGGGTGCCCTTCGCCGACCTGACGCCTCCAGCGGGCACGGCTGCGGGCGGGACCCGCGGTCTCGCGGCCGTCATCGGCGTCGGGCACGCGGGTCCCGTCGCCGTCGACCTCGTCGCGGACGGCCCGCACGCGGTCGTCGCGGGCACGACGGGCAGCGGCAAGAGCGAGCTGCTCGTCACGTGGATGGCGGCGCTGGCCGCCGCGCATCCGCCGGAGGAGGTCACCGTGCTGCTCGTCGACTTCAAGGGCGGCGCCGCGTTCGACCCGCTGCTCGTCCTCCCGCACGCCGTGGGCCTCGTCACCGACCTCGACGGCCAGGGCGCCCACCGGGCCCTGGACAGCCTGCGGGCGGAGGTGCGCCACCGCGAGCGGACCCTCCGGGCGTGCGGGGCACGCGACGTCGACGACCCCGCGGCGGCCGGGGCGCTGCCGCGCCTGGTGATCGTGGTCGACGAGCTGGCCGCCCTCCTCGCCGACCAGGACGGGCTGCACGAGGTCGTCGCCGACGTCGCCGCGCGGGGCCGGTCCCTCGGCATGCACCTGGTCCTCTGCACGCAGCGGCCCGCGGGCGTCGTGCGCGACTCCGTGCTCGCGAACTGCGACCTGCGGCTGTCCCTGCGCGTCAACAACGAGGCCGACAGCAGGGCCCTCCTCGGCACGGCCGAGGCGGCCGGCCTCGCGGACGCCCCGGTCGGGCGCTGCCTCGTCGCCGCCCACGGCGCGCCGGCCCGTCCGGTCCAGGTGGCGGTCACGACGGCGGACGACCTGGCGCGCATCGCCGCC
>NZ_JAVCVL010000398.1:0-940 GCF_032917815.1 Clavibacter sp. MX14-G9D
GTCGTGCGGGTCGTGCCGGTCGTGCGGGTCGTGCCGGTCGTGCGGGTCGAGCCGGTCGTGCGGGAGACGACTCGGGGCGGGCGGCCCACGGCGTTCATGCCGTGGGCCACCCGCCCGTCAACGTCGTCGTCCCGAGCCCATCAGGCCTGTCGACGACGGCTCTGGTGCAGTGCACCCGCGCCGGTCAGCAGCATCAGGAGCGCGATGCCGCCGAGCAGGAACAGACCGTCGGAGCCGCCACCGGTTACCGGGAGGATCCCGCCGCCGTAGCCGCCGTTCCCTCCACGGATCGGCGTGCCCGGCTGGCCGGCGGGGACCGTCTTCGCGACCACCGTGAAGTCGGTGTCCGGGAGATCGGTCGGGCCGGACTCGCTGCCCGTCACCGTCACCGAGTGCGCACCGAGCTCGAAGTCGGCGCCGATCGGGAAGGTGAATACCACCCGTCCGTCCGGTCCGGCCGTCTGCGCGGTGAGCGGCATCGGCGTGGAGTTCACCGTGGCGGAGACGGTCTCGCCGGGGGTGAACCCGGTGCCCGTCACCTGCTGGATCACTCCGGTGCCGCGGACGACGCTGGAGAACGCGACCGTCGTGCGCGTCAGCTCATCGGAGCCATCGGCGTCCGTGCCGTCCGTCGCGTCGGCGTCCACGTCAGCGGCGGCGTCGGTGTCAGCGGCGGCGTCCGCGTCCGCGTCCGCAGCAGCGTCGGTGTCAGCGGCAGCGTCCACGTCGGCAGCAGCGTCAGTGTCAGCGGCAGCATCCACATCGGCGGCGGCGTCGGTGTCAGCAGCAGCGTCCGTGTCAGTGGCAGCATCCACGTCCGCAGCGGCGTCCACATCGGCGGCAGCGTCAGTGTCAGCGGCAGCATCCACATCGGCGGCAGCGTCCACGTCAGCAGCAGCGTCGGTGTCAGCAGCAGCATCCACATCAGCAGCAGCATCCA
>NZ_JAVCVL010000399.1:0-930 GCF_032917815.1 Clavibacter sp. MX14-G9D
CCCCCCCCCGGGGGAGACCGGGGAGAGGGCGCCCCCCCCCCGCCGCGAGGCCGAGCGGAGGGCCCGCCGCCGCCGCGTCCTGATGCAGCTGGGCGTCGGCGCCGCCGTCGTCGTCGTCATCGCCGGCATCGTCGGCGGGGTGAGCGCCCTCGGCGGGCAGGGGGCCGCCGACGCCGCGCCGCCCGTCGCCGACGCGTCGGTCGCCCTGGCATCCGGCGGCGAGGCCCGCGTGACGGCCGAGGCGGACGGCGTCGGCGTGGGTGACCCCGCCGCCCCGGTCACGCTCGACGTGTACGAGGACTACTCGTGCCCGCACTGCGCCGAGTACGAGGCGGCCACCGGGCCGCTCCTCGACCGGCTCGCGGCCTCCGGACAGGTGCGCGTCGTCTACCACCCCATCCAGGTGGTCACGAACTACGGGCGCACCGCCGGGAACGCGGCCGCGTGCGTCCTGCAGTCCGATCCCTCCGCCTGGCCCGAGGTGCACTCCGCGCTCTTCGCGAACCACTCCGCCCGGACGGACTCCTGGACGGGCGCCGACTTCGGCGCGTGGCTCGCCGACCAGGGCGTCGTCGACGAGGCCGTCCCGGCGTGCGCCGAGGACGGGCCCTTCGCCGGCTGGATCGACGCGAACACCGACGCCGCCTTCGCGGCGGGCGTGAAGGGCACGCCGACGCTCCGCATCGACGGCGGGATCGTCGAGACGGTCGGCGGGGCGCAGCTCGTGGACGCCCTGCGCGGCGCCGGCGCGACCCTGCCGGACGAGATCATGGCGGGCTGACGCCCCCGTGACGCGGCGAGGGAGGGCACGGGGGACGGAGGTCCCGGCGTCACGAGGGGCCCGCACGACGCGCGGCGCCCTCACCGCCGGCGCGTCCCTCCTCGTGGCCGCCCTCGCGCACCTGTCCGGCGGCGGGGCGGCGCCCGGGG
>NZ_JAVCVL010000004.1:0-53048 GCF_032917815.1 Clavibacter sp. MX14-G9D
TCGGCGCATCCGCGGCACGGGCCCTCGCGGACCGCCCCGAGCCCTACGTCCGCCGTGCCCGTGCCGTCGCGCCGCCCGTCCTGGCCGCGCTGGTCGCCCTCGTCGTCCTGGTGTCCGGCGCCGGCGTCGTCCCGGCCCTCGTGGGACTGGTCGTCGGCGGCGCCGTGGGGCTCGCGTCCGCCGGCGTGCTCGGCCGCGCCTGGTACCGGGCGGAGGAGCCCCGGCGGGAGGCCGCGGAGCGCCTCCAGGAGCAGGTCCTCGCGCACGAGCGCGCCCTCCGCGCCTACCCCGACCTCATGGCCGCCTACAGCGCACGGCTCGCGCGCCTCGAGGGCCTCCGTCGCCGGTTCGAGGCCGACGCCTACGCGCCGGGCCTGGTCGCGGAGGTGCCCGCCGCCGCGTCCGCGGCCCTGCGGGCTGCGGTCGCCCAGGAGGAGACCGCCCGCGAGCTGATGGAGCTCGGCCCCTCGTACGCGTTCTGGAACGGCGTGTCCGTGCCGCGCTCGGGCGACGCCGTCGACCACCTGGTGCTCGGCCCGCAGGGGCTCGTGGCGGTGGAGTCGGTGCCGCAGGGCGCGGACGCCGCGACCGATCCGGCGGCGCGCGACGCGGCGCTCCGCGGCCTCGACGCCCGGGCCCGGGCCCTCGCGCGCGAGATGGAGGTGCCGGTCGTCGGACTCGTGCTGTCGCTGCCGTCCGGGGTCCTGGGCGCCGCGCCCGTGGTACTCCACACGGCCGACGACCCGCACGCGATCCCCGCCTACGCCGTCGCCCGCACCCTGCTGGCCGACCACGTGGCAGCCGGGTTGCCGGGGCTCATCGCCATGGATCCCGAGCGGCTCCTCGCCGTCCGCACCCGCCTGGTGCTCGACGCGCGCTTCGTCTGACCCGGTGCGCGGTGGCGCCCGCGGGACCGCGGGACCCGGCGGTCAGCGGGGGAGCGGCACGTCCAGCTCGCCGGCGCGCACCATCCACTCGACCGCCTCGCGCGCGGCCTCCTCGCTCGTGTACCGCGGGACGTAGCCGAGGACGTCGCGCGCCTTGTCGATGCTGGCCACGTGGCTGCGGCTGAGGTGCTCCCAGCTCGCGTCGGCGTGTCCGGGGTCCGTGCGGGCGCGGAATCCGTCCCAGTCGACGTGCTCGAGCTGGGGCTCGCGTCCGAACCACGCGGCCGCGGCGCGGGCGAAGCCGCGCACGGAGAGCGCCCGGTCGGACACGGCGTGGAAGCTCTCGCCGACCGAGGTCTCGCGGTTGGCGATGGCCAGCTGCACGACCTGCGCGACGTCGTCGGCGTGCACGTGGTGCATGGTCTCGCTGCCGGAACCCGGCACGGGGAGCGGCCTGCCGGCGGCGAGGTCGGTCCACACGCGCGGGTCGAGGTTGCCGAGCGGCGTGATGACGGGCCAGCCGCCGCCGCTGATGTGGCCCGGGTGCACGACCGTCGAGGGCACCCCGCCGGAGCGGGACTCCGCGATGAGGTAGCGCTCGATCTCGGCCTTCTGCACGCCGTACTCGCCGAACGGCTCCTTGGGGTCGTCCTCCCGGAGGGGCAGCGACGTGCTGAGGCCGTGGGTCCAGATGCTGCCGATGTGCACCAGATGCCGCACGCGTCCCCGCAGCCCCTCGACGAGATGGCGGGCCGACTCGGGCGTGAAGCACACGAGGTCGACGACGACCTCGGGGGCGAGCGCCGCGATTCGGTCGGCGAACGTGCCGGCCGCGTCCTCCGCGTCGCGGTCCACCCGCACGCGCTCGACGCGGTCCCAGAGGGGCGACGACCGGTAGGGCTCGCGGGTGCCGCGGCTCACCGCGACGACGTCGTGCCCGGAGTCGACGAGACGGGGGACGAGGAAGGTCCCGATGTGGCCGGTGGCTCCGATGACGACGACGCGCATCCCGTCACCCTATCGGCGCGGCGCGGCGCCGCCGCGCCCGGATCAGATCCAGCCGCGCTTCCGGAAGGCGGCGTAGAGGATCCCGCCCATGACCACCATGAGCCCGAGCGCCAGGGGATAGCCGTAGGTCCAGCGCAGCTCCGGCATGTTCGCGAAGTTCATGCCGTAGACGGTGCCGACGAGCGTGGGCGCGAACAGGATGGCGGCCCACGACGAGATGCGCTTCACCTGGTCGTTCTGGGCGAGGCTCGTCTCGGTGAGCTTCTTCATCTCGTCGTTCTGCCGCTGCCCGACGAGCGTGGTGTGCACCGTGAGGGCGTTCTGGAGCAGCGTGCGGAAGGCGTCGGAGCGCTCGGCCACGCGGATGACGTGGTCGTGCACGTCCCGCAGGCCGCGGCGGAGCTCGAGGTCCACGTCGTGGCGCTCGGCCCGCGCGCGGAGGTCGTCGAGCATGGCGCCGAGCGGGGCGGTGGCGCGCTGGAACGCGGTGACCTCCCGCATGAGCGCGTAGATGCGGCGCGACACGTCCGGGTCGGCGCCGAAGATCTGGTCCTCGATCTCGTCGACGTCGTCCTCGAGGCCGCGGGCCACGGGTCCGTACTCGTCGGCGACCTGGTCGAGGATCGCGTAGAGGACGGCGGTCGGGCCGAGGGCGAGGAGGTCGCGGTCCTGCTCGAGCCGGTGGCGGACCGTCGCCAGGTCGGGGGACTCCGCGTGGCGGATGGTGACGACGAAGTCGGGTCCGACGAACACGTGCAGCTCGCCGAACTCCACCCGCTCCTCGGCGTCGAGGTACCGCGCGGGGCGCAGCACGACGAACCAGGTGTCCCCGTAGCGCTCCAGCTTCGACCGCTGGTGCCCGGTGAGCGCGTCCTCGACGGCGAGCGGGTGCAGGCCGAACTCGGCGGCGACGCGGTGGAGCTCGTCCGCGTCGGGCCGGTACAGCCCGATCCAGGCGAGGCCCCGACGCTCCCGCATCACCTCGAACGTCTCGTCGAGGCTCTCGGGGTCGGCCGTCCGGACCCCGTCCACGTACACGGCACTGTCGACGACGGTCATGGGTTCTCGCTCTCGGGTCGGGTGCGCCCGCGGGCGGACGCATGCGACTGTAGCCGTGCGCCGGGGGAGCGGGCCGCGACGGGGCGGACGCGCGGCGAGCGCGTGCGCCGGGGACGAAGAAGAGCCGGTCGGATCCCTGGGGATCCGACCGGCTCTCGTGTGTGTCCGAAGGGGGACTTGAACCCCCACGCCCTAATACGGGCACTAGCACCTCAAGCTAGCGCGTCTACCAATTCCGCCATCCGGACAGGATGTGCGGCCCGCCGTCTCCGGCTGCCGAGAGATGACATTAGCACGGCTTCCGGGCCCCTCTCGACCACCGCCGGGCCGGACGCGCGCGTCCGGCCTCGATAGCGTGGACCCATGACCGACACGCTCCCCGACGACCTCGACGCCACCGCGCGCATCGCCCGCGACCTCATCCGGTTCGACACCACCAACCACGGCGAGGGCCGGTCGGAGGGGGAGACCGAGGCGGCGCAGTACGTCGAGCAGTGCCTCCTGGACCTGGGGCTGCAGCCCGAGCTGATCGACGCGGCGCCCGGCCGCACGAGCGTCCTCGCGCGCATCCCGGGCCGCAACCGCGACAAGCCGGCGCTGGTCGTGCACGGCCACCTCGACGTCGTCCCCGCGGACCCCGCCAACTGGACCGTCGACCCCTTCGCCGGCGTCATCAAGGACGGCATGCTCTGGGGCCGCGGCGCCGTGGACATGAAGAACATGGACGCGATGATGATCACGGCGCTCCAGGAGATCATCACCTCCGGCCGCGCGCCCGAGCGGGACCTCATCATGGGCTTCTTCTCCGACGAGGAGGCGGGCGGCGTGCTCGGCTCCGCCTACGTCGTCGAGAACCGGCCCGACTGGTTCGAGGGCGCGACCGAGGCCATCAGCGAGGTCGGCGGCTACTCGATCGACCTCGCCGGCAAGCGCGCCTACCTGCTGCAGACCGGCGAGAAGGCCCTCGTGTGGGTGCGGCTCGTCGCGACCGGCACGGCGGGCCACGGCTCGCAGGTCAACCGCGACAACGCCGTGACGCGGCTCGCGGGAGCGGTCGCGCGGATCGGCATGGAGGAGTGGCCCGTCCACCTCACCGACACGACCCGCCAGCTGCTGGACGAGATCGCCCGCATCGTCGGCGCCGACCCGAAGCGGGTCACCCCGGACGACCTCGCCATCGCGACCGGCACGGCGTCGAAGTTCATCGCGGCGACGCTCCGCACCACCACGAACCCGACGCTCCTGCACGCCGGCTACAAGCACAACGTCATCCCGGACACCGCCCAGGCGCTCGTCGACATCCGCGTGCTGCCGGGCGAGGAGGACGCCGTGCTGGAGCGCGTCCGCGAGCTCGCCGGGGAGGGCGTGGAGGTGCGCATCGTGCACCAGGACGTGGGCCTCGAGAACCCCTTCCAGGGACCCCTCGTGGACGCCATGGTCGCGACGCTCGGCACGCACGACCCGGAGGCCGAGGTGCTGCCCTACATGCTCTCCGGGGGCACCGACAACAAGGCGCTCAGCCTGCTCGGGATCACCGGCTACGGCTTCGCCCCGCTGCGGCTGCCGGCCTCCATGGACTTCCCGGCGATGTTCCACGGCGTCGACGAGAGGGTCCCGCTCGACGCACTAGTCTTCGGGAGGCAGGTCCTGCGCGACCTGCTCCTCGACTACTAGACCCGAGCCCCTGGCGGGCGAGACATCAGCTGGAGCACCCGTTTGAGTTATCTCGAGGCGATCATCCTGGGCCTCGTCCAGGGCCTGACCGAGTTCCTGCCCATCTCCTCGAGCGCGCACCTCCGCATCGCCGGCCTGTTCATGGGCGGCGACCCGGGGGCGACGTTCACCGCGATCACGCAGCTCGGCACCGAGCTCGCGGTCGTCGTGTTCTTCCGCCGGCGCATCGGCAAGGTCCTCTCGGCGTGGTTCCGCTCGCTCCGCGGCGGCATGCCGAAGGGCGACCCGGACGTCCGCATGGGCTGGCTCGTCATCATCGGCACGATCCCCATCGGCATCGCCGGGTACCTGTTCCAGGACACGATCCGCAGCACCTTCCGGTCGCTCTGGATCGTCGCGATCGTCCTCATCGTGTTCGGCATCCTGCTCGGCCTCGCCGACCGCTACAGCCGCAGCGACCGCCTCGAGAAGGACATGACCTACGGGCACGGCGTCAGCATCGGCATCGCCCAGGCGCTCGCCCTCGTGCCGGGCGTGTCCCGCTCCGGCGCCACCACCACCGCGGCGCGCGCGTTCGGCTACTCGCGGCCGGTCGCCGCCGAGTACTCCTTCCTGCTCGCCGTCCCCGCCGTGTTCGGCAGCGGCCTGTACGAGCTCGTGAAGAGCTTCGACGAGACCGGGCAGGCCGGCGCCGGTCAGACCGCGGTGGCGACCCTCATCGCGTTCATCGTGGGCCTCGCCGTCATCGCCGGCCTCATGCGCTACATCTCCACCCGCACGTTCATGCCGTTCGTCGTCTACCGCGTCGCCCTCGGCGTCGTCCTCCTGGTGCTGCTCGGCACCGGCGCGATCGCGGCCTGATCCCGTGCGCGCCTGGTCACGTCCCGAGGTCCCCGTCGTCGCGGGGGAGCCGCCCGTCCCGTCCCTGCACGACACCAGCACCGGCGCGGTCCGTCCCGCCGAGTGCGTCGGCGACGGCCGCGTGGGCCTGTACGTCTGCGGCATCACGCCCTACGACGCCACGCACCTCGGCCACGCCTCCACGTACCTCGCCTTCGACACGCTCCAGCGCATCTGGCTCGACCGCGGGTACGACGTCGCCTACGTGCAGAACGTCACCGACGTCGACGACCCGCTGCTCGAGCGCGCGACAGCCACGGGCGTCGACTGGCGCGACCTCGCCGCCGAGCAGGTCGAGCTGTTCCGGACCGACATGGAGGCGCTGCGGATCCTGCCGCCCGACTCCTACGTCGGGGTCACCGAGGTCGTCGACGAGGTCGCGGCCGCGGTCGCGGAGCTCGTGCGCCGCGGCACCGCCTACCCGGTCCCCACCCCGGACGCGGCCGAGGCCGGCGCCTCGGACCTCTACTTCGACATCGCCCGCGCCGGTGACACCGGCCCGTGGGCGCTCGGCGACGAGAGCGGCTACGACCGCGACACCATGGCGGTCCTCTCCGCGGAGCGCGGCGGCGACCCCGAGCGCCCCGGCAAGCGCGACCCGCTCGACCCACTGCTGTGGCGGGTGGAGCGCGCGGGGGAGCCCGCGTGGGACAGCGTCGTCGGCCGCGGCCGACCCGGCTGGCACATCGAGTGCGCCGTGATCGCGCTGCGGAAGCTCGACCGCCCGGTCACGGTCCAGGGCGGCGGAAGCGACCTCATCTTCCCGCACCACGAGATGTCCGCCGGGCACGCGTCGGCGCTCACGGGCGAGGACTTCGCGTGCCTCTACGCGCACAGCGGCATGGTCGCGTACCAGGGCGAGAAGATGAGCAAGTCGCTCGGCAACCTCGTGCTCGTTTCGCGCCTGCGCGCGGCGGGCGTCGACCCCCGCGCCATCCGCCTCGCGCTCCTCGCGCAGCACTACCGGGCCGACTGGGAGTGGACGGACGCGCTCCTGGAGGAGTCCGTCGCGCGGCTCGCCGCGTGGGACGCCTGGGCCGCGGATGCCGTGCCCGTGCCCGTGCCCGGGGCCGACGCGTCGGAGCACGGCGAGCTCGTGCATCTCGTCCGCGAGCGCCTGGCCGACGACCTGGACACCCCGGGCGCCATCCTGCTCCTCGACCTCCGCGTCGCCACCGGCGTCCCGGCCACCCCCGTCGAGGTGGCCGCGGTCGACGCGCTCCTCGGCGTGGCGCTCGGAGCTCCCGCCGCCTGACCGCGTCGCGGGGCCGACGGCGGACGGCCTACTGGTCCTTCGGGTCCCTCGGCCGCCACGGCTCCTCGGGCCGGTCGTCGCCACGTCCGCGCGGCCCGTCGCCCCGGCGGAGGTACCGCTCGAACTCCTGTGCGATGGCCTCGCCGCTCGCCTCGGGGGAGTCGACCGTGTCGCGCGCCTGCTCGAGCTGCTGGATGTAGGACGCCATGTCCTCGTCCTCGCCCGCGAGCTGGTCGATGCCCGCCTCCCACGTCGCCGCCTCCTGGACGAGCTCGCCGCGCGGGATCACCACGTCGACCATCTCCTCGAGCTTGTCGATGAGGGCGAGGGTCGCCTTGGGCGACGGGGCGCTGTGCACGTAGTGCGGGACGGACGCCCACAGCGAGACGGTGGGCATGCCCATCTCCTCGGCGCGCTGGGCGATGATGCTGAGGATCCCCACGGGACCCTCGTACGTGCTCCGCTCGATCCCGAGCTCGGCCCGCACGTCCTGGTTCTCGCTCGTGGAGTAGACGGAGATGGGGCGCGTGTGCGGCACGTCGGCCAGCAGCGCGCCGAGCAGGACGACGCCCTCGACCCCGGCGGCGCGCGCCGCGTCCAGCACCTCGGCGGTGAACGCGGTCCAGTGCCGCGAGGGCTCCACGCCGAGCAGCAGGTGGATGCTGCCGCCGTTGTCGCCGCTCACGCCGAGCTGGGCGTCGGCGGCCAGGTCCTGCGTCGGTCGGCGGGGGCTGCGGGGGCCGTAGAGCGTCGCGCCCGGCCACTCGAGCTCGCGGGTGCCGTCCTCCGCGAAGCCGATGGTGGGGCGGTTGAACTGGAAGTCGAAGTAGTCCTCGGGATCGACCGACGACACCGCCTCGAGGTCGAGGAGCTCCTTCAGCGCCCGGACCGCTCCGCTGGCGGCCTCGCCCGCGTCGTTCCAGCCCTCGAAGGCGACGACCAGCAGCCGTCCGCTCACGAACCTCTCGGCATCCGCCACGTGACTCCCGTCCCCGTCCGCCCGGCGGCGGTCGTCCGACAAGCTTAGAACGCGCGGTCCACCGATAGACTCGCTCCCCGTGATCAGCAATAGACCCGCGGCCGTCCTCTGGGACATGGACGGCACGATCGTGGACACCGAGCCCTACTGGATGGTGGCGGAGCAGGCGCTGGTCGGCTCGTTCGGCGGCACGTGGACGCAGGAGGACGGACTGCGGCTCGTCGGCAACGGGCTCGACGACTCGGCGCGGATCCTCCAGGAGGCGGGCGTCGACCTGCCCGTCGCGGAGATCGTCGACAGGCTGACCGACCGCGTCATGGAGCAGATCCTCGTCGAGGTGCCCTGGCGGCCCGGGGCCCGGGAGCTCCTCCGCGAGGTGCGCGAGGCGGGCATCCCCACCGCCCTCGTGACCATGTCCCTCGGGCGCATGGCCCACCAGGTCGCCGCCGCCGTGCCGTTCGACGCGTTCGACCGGGTCGTCGCGGGCGACGACGTCGCGAACGGCAAGCCGCACCCCGAGGCGTACCTCACGGCGGCCGCGCAGCTCGGCGTCGACATCCGCGACTGCGTCGCCATCGAGGACTCGGGCCCGGGCGTCGCCTCGGCCTCCGCGTCCGGCGCGACGGCCATCGCCGTCCCGCACCACGTCCCGCTGCCCGCGGACCCCGCCTACGTCCTCTGGGACACGCTCGCCGGCCGCACCCTCGCCGACCTCGAGTCCGCCCACGCCGACCGCCGTGGCACGCCGATCCGCGACGAGGTGCGCGCATGACCGTCGACACGAGCGCCGCGCGCTTCAGCGGCCCCTTCCGCGCGGGCGACCGCGTGCAGCTGACGGGTCCCAAGGGGCGCCTCAACACGATCCTGCTCGAGCCCGGCAAGGTCTTCCACACCCACCGCGGGATGATCGACCACGACGCGCTCATCGGCCTGCCCGACGGCAGCGTCGTGACGAACAGCGCGGGCGTCGAGTGCCTCGCCCTCCGCCCGCTGCTCTCGGACGTGGTCATGTCCATGCCGCGTGGCGCCGCCATCATCTACCCGAAGGACGCCGCCCAGATCCTCGGCCTGGCCGACGTGTTCCCGGGCGCGACCGTCGTGGAGGCGGGGGTCGGATCCGGCGCCCTGTCCATGTGGCTGCTGCGCGCGCTCGGGCCCACCGGCACCCTGCTCTCCTTCGAGCGCCGCGAGGAGTTCGCGGACGTCGCCCGCGGGAACGTGTCGAGCTACTTCGGGCACAGCCCGGAGAACTGGTCCATCACGCTGGGCGACCTCGCCGAGGCGCTGCCCACCGTCGCGGAGCCGCACTCCGTCGACCGGGTGGTGCTCGACATGCTCGCCCCGTGGGAGTGCGTCGACGCGGTCGCGGAGGCCCTCACGCCCGGCGGCGTGCTGCTCTGCTACGTCGCGACGGTCACGCAGCTGTCGCGCGTCGCGGAGGCGCTGCGCGACACCGGCCTGTTCACGAACCCGGACGCGAGCGAGACGATGATCCGCGGCTGGCACGTGGAGGGCCTCGCCGTCCGCCCGGAGCACCGCATGATCGGGCACACCGGCTTCCTCATCACCGCCCGTCGCCTCGCGCCGGGCTCGGTGCTCCCGCAGCTGAAGCGCCGCGCGTCGAAGTCGGACTTCAGCGACGAGGACATGGAGGCGTGGACCCCCGGCTCGCTCGGCGAGCGCCGGGTGAGCGACAAGGTGCTGCGCAAGCGCGTCCGCGTGGCGGAGCGCGGCGCGGAGCTCGCGGGTGCGCGGGACGCCGCGGAGGCGGCCGACGCCCTGCCCGACGACGCGGCCGGTGCGCCGGAGCCCGCCGACCCCACCGCCTAGGATGACAGGGCCGATCACGCGGGTGCGTGGCGGCCGCCCCCACCACCGAAAGAGGAGTCACGTGCGCCGTTCCGCCGCGCTCACCGTCTGCGCAGGCCTCGTGCTGTCGCTCGCCGCCTGCAGCCCCTCGGGCTCCGGATCCGGCCAGGCGGCGGACTGCACGCCCCTCGCCTCGTCCGGCACGTCGTCGAGCACCGTGTCGGCCACGGGCGACGTCGGCAGCGCGCCCGCGTCGGTCGCGTTCCCGACGCCGCTGAAGCCCTCCGACGTGGAGGTCTCGACCGTCGTCGAGGGCGACGGGCCGCGCGTCCAGCCGAACCAGGGCATCACGGCCGCGGCCTCCATCGTCGACGGCTCGACCGGAGCGACCCTCGCGGAGTACGCCCGCATCGCCCCCAACGCGCGCACCACCGGCTCCCCGCTCTTCACCCCGGCGTCGCTGCACGAGAGCCTCCCGTACCTCGAGGACGCCATGACCTGCATGCCGGTCGGCTCGCGGCTCGCCGTCGCGGTGCCCGTCTCGACGGTGTTCCCCGGCCAGGACCTGTCCGCCCAGGGCCTCGCCGCGAGCGACGGGCTCGTGCTGATCGTCGACATCACGTCCTCCTACCCGGAGCGCGCCACCGGCGACCCGCAGCCCGCCCAGGCCGGCTTCCCGTCCGTCGTCACGACCGACGACGGCGTCCCGGGCATCACCATCCCGCCGAGCACCCCGCCCACCGAGTACCGGGACGCCCTGCTGCGCGCGGGCGACGGCGACGAGGTCGGCGACGGCGACACCGTCACCCTCCAGTACACGGGCGTCGTCTGGGGCACGAGCACCTCGGCCGAGCGCCAGGCCGTGTTCGGATCCAGCTGGA
This sequence comes from Clavibacter sp. MX14-G9D, assembly GCF_032917815.1. Classification (NCBI taxonomy): domain Bacteria; kingdom Bacillati; phylum Actinomycetota; class Actinomycetes; order Micrococcales; family Microbacteriaceae; genus Clavibacter; species Clavibacter sp. MX14-G9D. The sequence goes on from NZ_JAVCVL010000004.1 coordinate 10,453, forward strand.
CCGGCGGCGGGCCGCTGCAGGTCCCCGCGACGGCCACCACGTCCGCGCCCGCGACGGGAGCGGCCTCCGCGCTCGTCGTCACGCCCGGCCTCGCCCGGGCACTCGTCGGCAAGCACGTCGGCGACCAGGTCATCGCGGTCGTCCCCCCGGGTGACGGCTTCGGCGACCAGGCCACCGCCCAGGTCCCCGCCGGTTCCACCCTCGTGTATGTGGTGGATATCCTCGGGACCAGCACGACACCGTAACGACGCATCGCCACCGGCCGGGGGCTGCACCACCTGTGAGGACCACCGCGTGCCCGAAACATCCCGCCGTCCGACCGTGCCGGTCGAGGAGCGCCTCTTCAGCCTCGTGCTGGCGCTGCTCGCCACCGAGCAGGGGCTGACCAAGAACGAGGTGCTCTCGAGCGTCCAGGGCTATCGGCAGCGCTACCGGGCCGGCGGCGACAACGCCAACCTGGAGCGCCAGTTCGAGCGCGACAAGGACGACATCCGCGACCTCGGCGTGCCGCTGGAGACGGTGGACGCGCCCGGCCAGGAGGGCAACAACCAGCTCCTGCGCTACCGCATCCCGCGGGGCGCCTACGAGCTGCCGGCGGACCTGTCCTTCACGCCCGAGGAGACCACGCTGCTGAACCTCGCCGCCATGGTGTGGCGGGAGGGGTCGCTGTCGGGGGAGTCGCGGCGGGCGCTCATCAAGCTGCGCTCGCTCGGCGTCGAGTCGGACGACCCGGTCATCGGCTACGCGCCGCGCCTCCGCACGCGCGAGGCGGCGTTCGCGCCCCTCAGCGTGGCGCTCGAGCGTCACGTGCTCGTCTCCTTCGGGTACCTGAAGCCGGGCGAGCGCACGGCCCGGATCCGCACCGTGGCGCCGCTCGCGCTCGTGCAGCACCAGGGCCGCTGGCACCTGCACGGCATCGACCAGGACGCCGCCGGACCGCGCACGTTCCTCCTCTCGCGCATCGTGGACCGCGTGCGCGTGACCAGCCGCGGCTTCGAGGCCGAGGGCGACGACCACGCCGAGCGCGCCCTCGCCGACCTCGACCGGGTCTGGTCGAACGGGGTGGGGGAGGTGGCCGTCGCGCCGGGGTCCGACGCGGAGATCCGCCTGCGCCGTCGCCGCGGCACCGAGGACCTGGGCGACGGACGCCTCCGCGTGCACTACTCCGACACCAACCTGTTCGCCGACGAGGTCGCGGGTCTCGGGCCCGAGGCCCGCGTGATCGCACCGCCGAGGCTCCGGGACGCCGTGCGCGCCCGCCTCGCCGAGACCATCGCCGCCCACCGTGAGGACGCCTCGTGACCGACCGCGCCGCGCCGCTCCAGGCGCAGGACAAGCTGGCGTTCCTGCTGGCGCTCGTGCCCTACCTGACGGACCACGGGCGCGTCGGCGTCAGCCAGGCCGCCGCGCACTTCCGGGTGCCGCCGGAGCAGATCCGGCAGGCCGTCCGGCTCATCGCGGTGTCCGGCGTCCCCGGCTCGACCGCCTCGTACCAGCACGGCGACCTGTTCGACATCGCGTGGGACGACTTCGAGGACAACGACCAGATCGTCATCACGCACATGGTGGCCATCGACGACTCGCCCCGGTTCTCGGCGCGGGAGGCGGCGGCCCTCATCGCCGGGCTGCAGTACGTGTCGTCGCAGGCGGACGCCAGCGACCTCGACCTCGTCGGCCAGCTCATGGCGAAGCTCGCGCGCGGGTCCTCGGCCAGCCCCAGCCAGGTCGCCGTCGCGGCGGGCAGGGGCGACGGCACGCGCGAGGACCTCCGGCGCGCCATCGCCGACGAGCGGCGCGTCGAGTTCGACTACCGGAGCCCGCGGGGCGGCACGGAGCGCCGCGTGGTGGATCCGCTGCGCCTGGAGTCGATGGACGAGGACTGGTACCTGCGCGGGTGGGACCTGGCACGCGGCGCCGTGCGCACCTTCCGCCTGGACCGCCTGGACGCGCTCGTCGTCACCGACCTCCCGCCGGAGCACCGTCCGCAGGACGTGGTGCTGGGGGACACGCTGTTCGAGCCGAGCCCCGACGACCTCCGCGTCACCCTCGAGGTCGCGGAGGGCGCCGTGCCGCTCCTCGGCGACTTCGTGGGCGACGAGCGCCCGGTGCCGGTCCCCGGCCGGCCCGGTCGCGTGTCCGTCACCGTGCGGGTCGCCCACTACCAGGGGCTCGTGCGGCTGGTCGCCGGCATGGCGGGCGTCGTGGTGGTCACCTCGCCGTCGGAGGCCCGCGCGGCGGTGGCCGAGTGGGCCGAGCGGGCCGCTGCCGCCTACGACGAGGCGGACTGACGCACCGGACCGAGCGCTGCGGCGGTCCGCTCCGAATGCATGACACCAGGGAGGGATCCGTGCGGACCGGTGGTCCGCTCAGGGGAACTCCGGGTGAATCACCATGCCGAGCAGGGCGTCTCGGCGGGTCCCGAGGTTAGACTCCCCGTGGATCCCGACAACGACTGTCCGGCCCCCCGACCTGAAGGAACGTGAACCACATGCTCGGAAACCTGACCGGATGGCACCTCGTCATCATCCTCGTCGTCATCGTGCTGCTCTTCGGTTCCACCAAGCTGCCGGCGCTGGCGAAGAGCGTGGGCCAGTCCATGCGCATCTTCAAGGGCGAGGTGAAGACCATGAAGGAGGAGAGCGGCCCCGAGCGCCGCGACGATGTCCGCGATGAGGACCGTCGCCGCGACGACGACCGCTACCGCGCGGACGACCGCGACCGTCCCCGCGACTCCGCGCCGCGCGACTACGTGCGCCCCGGCGAGTCGCGCCTGGACGAGCCCCGCTACGACGCCCCGCGCTACGACTCCCCGCGCGACGGCGGGGACTCCCGCCCCAGCGCCTGATCCGTGAGCACCACGGAGCGACCGCGCCAGCGGAAGCGGGACGCCGAAGGGCGCATGTCGCTCGTCCAGCACCTCCTGGAGCTGAAGAAGCGGCTGTTCATCGCGGGCGTCGCCATCATCCTCGCGATGGTGGCGGGGTGGTTCCTCTCCTCGTTCGTCCTCGAGGCGCTGCGGCAGCCCATCGAGACCATCAACGCGGAGCAGGGGCGGAACGCCAGCCTCAACTTCCCGACCATCACGTCGGCGTTCGACCTGCGGCTGCAGATCGCCCTGTACGTGGGGCTCATCATCTCCAGCCCCGTGTGGCTCTACCAGGTGTTCGCGTTCCTGGTCCCGGGCCTCACCCGGACCGAGCGCCGCTACACCTTCGGGTTCTTCTTCTCGGCGGTCCCGCTGTTCCTCGCCGGGTGCGCGGCCGGCTGGTTCGTTCTGCCGCACATCGTGGCGCTGCTCACGCAGTTCGCGGGCGCGGGGGACTCGTCCTTCATCACCGCGCGCGAGTACTTCGACTTCGTGCTGAAGCTCGTGTTCGCGGTGGGCATCGCGTTCGTGCTGCCGGTGTTCCTCGTGCTGTTCAACTTCATGGGGATCCTGTCGGGCCGGACGATCATCAAGTCGTGGCGGATCGCCATCCTCCTGATCATCCTGTTCTGCGCGATCGCCACGCCGGCCGCCGACGTCATGTCGATGTTCCTGCTGGCCATCCCGATGACGCTGCTGTACCTCGTGGCCGCCGGGATCTCGCTCCTCAACGACCGTCGGCGTGCCCGCCGCGCCGACGCCATGGCCGACGACCTGCTGGCCTGATCGAGCCCACCCGACGCCCGTCCCTCCGGGGGCGGGCGTCGTCGCGTCCGCACCCGGCCGACGCCCGGATCCGGAGCCTAGACTCGACGCATCGTGACTGATCAGCTCTCGCCCGCCGAACGCTACGCCGCCTCCCGGAACCGCCGGAGCCTGCCGCTCCTGGAGTCCTTCGCGAGCGGGCTGCGCTTCGACCTCGACCCCTTCCAGCGCGCCGCCGCCGAGTCCCTGGAGAACGGCCGCAGCGTGCTCGTCGCCGCCCCGACGGGTGCCGGCAAGACGGTCGTCGCCGAGTTCGCCGTGTACCTCGCCATGCAGCGGCCGAGCGCGAAGATCTTCTACACCGCGCCCATGAAGGCGCTCAGCAACCAGAAGTACGCCGAGCTCGTCGCCGAGTACGGGCCGGACGAGGTGGGCCTGCTCACGGGCGACACCAACGTCAACAGCCGCGCCCGCATCGTGGTCATGACGACCGAGGTGCTCCGCAACATGCTCTACGCCGACTCGGACCTCCTGCGCGACCTCGCCTTCGTGATCATGGACGAGGTGCACTACCTGGCCGACCGCTTCCGTGGCGCCGTCTGGGAGGAGGTCATCATCCACCTGCCGCAGACGGTGCGGATGGTGTCCCTCAGCGCCACCGTCTCGAACGCCGAGGAGTTCGGCGACTGGCTGCAGGCCGTGCGGGGCGAGACGGACGTCATCGTCTCCGAGGAGCGTCCGGTGCCGCTCGAGCAGCACGTCATCGTGCGCCACCGCATGGTGGACCTGTTCGACTCGTCCGGCCTCGCCGCGACGCACCGGGTGAACCCCGAGCTCGTGCGCATGACGCACGGCGGCGGCCGCGAGGCGGTCCGCGTGCGGGGCGGCCAGGGTCAGGGCCGCGGACGCGGGGGAGCCGGCGGCGGCGCGGGGCGACGGGCACCCGGTCCCTGGGACCGCGGGCGCATGGACCGCCCCGAGGTCATCGCGCTCCTCGACGAGCGCAACCTCCTGCCCGCCATCTTCTTCATCTTCAGCCGCGCCGGCTGCGACGCCGCCGTCACGCAGGTGCTCCGGGCCGGCGTCCGGCTCACCCACGCCGACGAGCGCGACGAGATCCGCGCCATCGTCGAGGAGCGGTGCCGCACGCTGCGCGACGAGGACCTCGCCGTCCTCGGCTACTGGGAGTTCCTGGAGGGCCTCGAGCGCGGGGTCGCCGCCCACCACGCCGGCATGCTGCCGGCGTTCAAGGAGGTCGTCGAGGAGCTGTTCCAGCGGAAGCTCGTGAAGGCCGTCTTCGCCACCGAGACGCTGGCGCTCGGCGTCAACATGCCGGCCCGCACGGTCGTGCTGGAGCAGCTGGAGAAGTTCAACGGCGAGGCGCGCGTGCCGCTGACGCCGGGAGAGTACACGCAGCTCACCGGCCGCGCCGGTCGGCGCGGCATCGACGTGGAGGGCCACGCGGTCATCCAGTGGAAGGACGGGCTGGATCCCCAGGCCGTCGCCTCCCTGGCCTCCCGCCGCACCTACCCCCTCAACTCCAGCTTCCGACCCACCTACAACATGGCCGTGAACCTCATCGACCAGTTCGGCCGCGACCGCACCCGCGAGGTCCTGGAGTCGTCGTTCGCGCAGTTCCAGGCGGACCGCGCCGTGGTCGACCTCGCGCGGAAGGTGCGCACGCAGGAGGAGTCGCTCGCCGGCTACGAGAAGGCCATGGTGTGCCACCTCGGCGACTTCCGCGAGTACTCGGGGCTCCGGCGCGAGCTCAGCGACCTCGAGCGCGCCACCGCCGCCCGCGCGGACATGCAGCAGCCGGGACAGCACGGCGAGCGCGACAAGCGGCAGCGCCAGCTCGCCGACCTGCGCCGCCGGATGAAGGCGCATCCCTGCCACGCCTGCAAGGACCGCGAGTCGCACGCGCGCTGGGCGGAGCGCTGGTGGCGCCTCAAGCGGCAGACGGACGCGCTCGGCCAGCAGATCCGGACCCGCACCAACGCCGTGGCCAAGGTCTTCGACCGCGTCACCGAGCTGCTGCTGTCCCTCGGCTACCTCAAGCGCGCGGCCGACGGCCAGGTCGCCCCGACGCCCAACGGCCGCATGCTGAAGCGCATCTACGGCGACCGCGACCTGCTCGTCGCGGAGTGCTTGCGCACGCAGGTCTGGGTCGACCTCGACCCCGCGGGGCTCGCCGCCATGGCCGCGTCGCTCGTCTACCAGCCGCGCCGCGACGAGGGCGACCGCAACGAGCGGAACCTCCCGCGCGGGGCGTTCCGGGCCGCGCTGGAGCGCACGGAGGAGATCTGGTCGCGCCTCGACGACGTCGAGCGCGAGCGCCGCCTGCCGACCACCGAGCCGCTCTCGACGGGGCTGTGCGCGCCGATGCACCGGTGGGCCCGGGGCGGCAGCCTCGACTCCGTGCTCGACGAGGCCGACCTCGCCGCCGGCGACTTCGTGCGCTGGACCAAGCAGACCATCGACCTCCTCGACCAGCTCTCCGTCGTGGCGGACGGCCCCGTGTCGCGGAACGCGCGGACCGCGCTCGACAGCATCCGGCGCGGCATCGTCGCGTACTCCTCGGTGTGACGGCGCTCGCCCGGGCTCCCCGTCGGGAGCGCAGCGCCACCGCGTCCGCACCGCCGCCCTCCGCCGGGGCGCCGGTCCGTCCTCCGCTCCCGTTGTGGGGCGCGCTCCTCGCGGCGGCGGCCTCGGGGCCGGTCCTCGACGCCGCCTTCCCCGACCGGGGCCTCTGGCCGCTCGTGTTCCCGGGGATCGCCCTCGTCCTGCTGGCGCTCCGGGGCCGTCGGGCGGGTCCCGCGTTCCTCGTGGGGCTGGTGGCCGGGCTCGCCTTCTACCTGACGCACATCGAGTGGGCGTCGCTCTACCTGGGGCCTGTGCCCTGGATCGCGCTGTCGGCGCTCGAGTCGCTGTTCGTCGCCACGGGCGCGGCGGCCATCGCGACGGCCACCCGCTGGATCCCCCGCGCGTTCCCCACGGTCGCCGGCCGGGTGATCGCGCTGCCGGTCGCCGTGGCCGGGCTGTGGACGGCCCGGGAGGCGATCTCGGCCGTCTGGCCCTACGGCGGGTTCGCGTGGGGCCGCGTGTCGCTGTCGCAGTCGGAGGGCCCGTTCGCGCACCTCGTCACGTGGCTCGGCCTGTCCGGACTTTCGTTCGTGCTCGTCCTCCTCGTGGCGCTCCTCCTCGAGCTCGCCGCCGAGGAGCGCGTGCGACGGTCAGCACGTGCGCTGGTCGCGGGGACCGCCGTCGCGCTGGTGCTCGTCGTCCCCGCCTTCCCGGTCGAGACGACCGGCACGACGCGCGTCGCCGCGGTGCAGGGGAACGCGAGGGCCGGGTACTTCGACGGCGCCCGGTACGGCGACATCCTGCGCGCGCACCTCGCGGCGACCGCGGAGATCCCGGCCGACGCGGACGTCGACATGGTCGTGTGGCCCGAGAACGCGGCTGACGCGGATCCGCTCCGGGACGCGGGGTCGGCGGCCGCGCTCGACCGCGTTGTGGAGCGCCTCGGGGCCCCGCTCGTGGTCGGCACCGTGACGGAGCGCGACGGCCGGTTCTACAACGAGTCGCTCGTGTGGACCGGGGGTGGGGCGTCCGACCACTACGACAAGAAGCACCCCGTCCCGTTCGGCGAGTACGTGCCCGACCGCGCGTTCTGGGAGCCGTTCGCCCCGGACCTCATCGGGCTCATCCAGCGCGAGTACACCCCGGGGACGACCGACCAGGTGATGGACGCGGCCGGGATCACCGCGGGCATCGCGATCTGCTTCGACATCGTCGACGACCAGCTGACGACCGACATGGTCGACGAGGGCGCGGAGATCATCCTCGCGCAGTCGAACAACGCCGACTTCGGCCGCACCGACGAGAGCGTGCAGCAGCTCGCGATCGCGCGCATGCGCGCGCTCGAGACGGGCCGCAGCGTCGTGAACATCTCCACCGTGGGCACCAGCGCGATCGTCGGTCCCGACGGCCGCGACCTCGACCGCCTGCCGTGGTTCACGGCCGGATCGATGGTGGTCGACGTGCCGACCGCGGACGTCGTGACGCCGGCGGTCCTCGTCGGCCGCGACATCGAGTGGTTCGTGTCGGGCCTCGGCCTCGGCGCCCTGGCCGTGGCCGGGTTCGCGCTCGGCCGCCGGGGCCGGCGCGCGGCCCGCTGACGACCGCCGCACGCAGAGGAGCACCCCCCGGCGATGCCGAGGGGTGCTCCGGACGTTCGCGAGCGGAGGGGTCGGGTCAGGCTCCGATGCGGTGCTGACCGCGCCGCGCGCGGAGGGTGGCGAGCCGCTCCTCGAGGAGCTCCTCCAGCTCGGCGCGGGTCCGGCGCTCGAGCAGCATGTCCCAGTGGCTGCGAGGGACCTTCGCCTCGACCTCCTCGTGGGCGACGGGGTCGCCCTCGGCGTCGAGCAGTCGGCCCTCGAGGCCGCTCTTCGGCGACTCCCAGACCTCCGGGACCTCGGCGTCCGCCGAGAACACGACCTCGAAGGTGGTCCCGTCGGACGTGCGGTACGTCTTCCTCTGGCGGGGGGAGAAGCTGACGCCCTCCTCGCTCTGCAGGCTCGTGGATCCGAGCCTCATCCCGCGCAAGCTGCGATCTGCCATTGTGGTCTCCTCTCGCGATGCACTCACCGTTGTAAACCTCGCGGCTGTGAGGATCCTTTCTCAGGACGCCCTGTTCCCAGGCGAATCCCAGTCCCCTGATGCGAGGGCGGCGAGGGCGAGATCGGGGCGATCGGTCACGATCCCGTGCACCCCCGCCCTGACCAGGCGGATCATCTCGTCGGGGTCGTCGACCGTCCAGACGTGCACCTCGCGGACGGCGCGGGCGAGCCGGGCGACCATCACGGGGGACACGGTGCGGATGCCCAGCACGGTACGCGGCATCTGCACGGCGTCGACGCCGCGGAGTGCCAGGCGGACGACCGGCGCGAGCCCCGCGCGGGCGCCGAGGACCGCGAGGAGGAGCCGCACGGCGTCCGCGGAGGTCGCCACGCCGGGGAGGAGGCCGACGGCGCGTCGACGCCGCGTGGAGGAGAACGACGTGACGAGCACGCGATCCCGGGCGCCGGCCGCGCGGATGTCGCGGGCCGCGGCCGCCGAGGCGTCGCGTCCCTTCACGTCGATGTTCAGCCGGGCATCGGGCAGCGCCGCGAGCAGCTCGGCGAGGGTGGCGACGCGGGCGCCCGAGCCCAGGTCGACCGCCCGGAGCTCCGAGAGCGTCGTGTCCCGCACCCGGCCGGGCCGACCGGTCAGCCGCCGGAGGTCGTCGTCGTGCCAGAGCACGCACGCGCCGTCGGCGGTGACGTGGACGTCGGTCTCGAGGTGCGTCACCCCCAGCTCCCACGCGGCGCGGAAGGCGCCGAGCGTGTTCTCGACGGCGCCGTGACCCGTCCAGCCGCGGTGCGCGAGGACGCGGGGAGCCGGGGCGTCGAACCACCCGCCGCCGGTCACGGGACGGGATCGCCGTCGGGGGAGACGGCCGCGACGCCGGGAGCGACGGCGGGAGCGCCCGCGGACGGGCCCTCCACCGGGAGCGCGCGGAGGAGGGCGGGTCGCGCGACGGCGAGGAGGACGACGGCCATCGCGACCGCCAGGAGCGCCTGCAGCCACCAGGGGGCGCCGACCAGCCCGGACAGGAGGGCGCCGAGCGCCGCCGAGCCGCCGCAGAGGGCGGCGAGGTCGAGGCGCCGCATCTCGACGACGACGCAGACGACGATGAGGAGGAGCCAGGCGATCCACGCGTGGTCGTCGAGGAGGACCGTCACCCGCTGCTCCCTCGCTCCGTGGACCGGATGCCCCGAACCTAGCCCACCGCCCTCGCGCCGGACGCTAGGCTCTCAGGGCCGTCAGCGTGGTGTCCCGCCCGCGCGGCCCGTTCCGTCCCTCGCCGGACGACCCGTCCCGCGCTCCGGCGCGCACCGCCAGAGGAGTACCGCTGTGAGCACCGTCGACGAGAACCGCCCCTTCGCCCCCGACGAGCTCCGCGGCCGACGCGCGCTCGTCACGGGCTCCTCCCGCGGCATCGGCGCCGACACGGTGGCCTACCTCGCTGCGGCCGGCGCGGACGTCGTCGTCAACTACCGCAACAAGGCGGCGCGGGCCGAGAAGCTCGTCGCGCAGCTGCGCGAGGGCGGCGCGAAGGCCGTCGCGGTCGGCGCCGACCTCACCGACCGCGACTCCGTCGACCGCCTCATGGAGACCGTCCGCTCCGAGCTCGGCGGACTCGACGTCCTCGTGCTCAACGCCTCCGGCGGCATGGAGAGCGGAATGGCGGAGGACTACGCCATGACCCTCAACCGCGACGCCCAGCTCAACGTGCTGCGCAGCGCCCTGCCGCTCATGTCCGAGGGCGGCCGGGTCGTGTTCGTCACGAGCCACCAGGCGCACTTCATCCGCACCACTTCGACCATGCCGGAGTACGAGGCCGTGGCCCGCAGCAAGCGCGCGGGCGAGGACGCCCTGCGCGAGCTCCTCCCGGAGCTCGACGAGCGCGGCATCGGCTTCGTGGTCGTCTCGGGCGACATGATCGAGGGCACCATCACGGCGACCCTCCTCGGCCGCATGAACCCGACCGCCATCCAGGAGCGCAAGGAGGCCTCGGGCGGCCTCTACAACGTGTCGCAGTTCGCGGCCGAGGTCGCGCGCGCGGTCGTCGACCCCATCCCCGCCGACCACACCCGCTTCGTCGGCGACACCGGCAGCTTCGCCGCCGAGTGACCGCCGCCACCGCAAGGCGCTGACGCCCCGGGGCTAGGCTCGGAGCGATGAAGACCACGGATCTCGACCTCCTCACCTCCGTCTCCCGCCCCGCCGTCTCGCCCGACGGCCGCCGTGCCGTCGTGTCGGTCACGCGCCCGCGGGTGCATGCCGACTCGTACACCGGCCAGCTGTGGGAGGTGACGACCGACGGATCCGCGCCCCCGCGTCGCATCACGCGCGGCTTCCGCGACACGGCGCCGCGCCTGTCGCCCGACGGCGCGCTCCTCGCGTTCCTCCGCGCGGAGCCGAAGGGCCCGCCGCAGCTGCACGTGGTGCGGGCCACCGGCGGCGAGCCGGTCGCGGTGACCGACGAGCTGCTCGGCGTCGACTCCTTCGACTGGTCGCCCGACGGGTCCCGCATCGTCTTCGCCTCGCGCATCGCCGAGCCCGGCCGGTACGGGAGCGTCGAGGGCGTCAGCGCGGCCGCCGAGCCCGCACGCCGCATCACGACGACCCGCTACCTCGCGAACGGGCTCGGCTGGTCGACCGACCGCCACGTGCAGCTGTCGCTGGTCGAGGTCCCGGACCTCGAGGCGGAGCCGTTCGTCGCCGCCGTCCCCTCCGGGTACCTGGACGCCCAGGACCCGGCCGTCCGCGGCGAGGGGGCGGACGCGACGCCGTCCGCCGCCGAGCGCGCCGGCCTGCCGCCCGTGGTCCGCCTCACCGACGAGCCCGTCGACCACGAGTCGCCGCGCTTCTCCGCCGACGGCACCGAGGTGCTGTTCGTCGCCTCGCGCCACGAGGGCCGCGACGACGACCTCCTCTCGGGGGCGTACGCCGTCGCCGTCCCCGCACCCGGCGACGCGTCCGCGGCGCTGCCCGAGGTCCGCACGGTCGTGTCGCACGAGGCCGGGCTCGGCATCTCCGAGGTCGCGTCCGTCGACGGCGGCCGGCACTACCTGCTCGCGCAGGACCTCGGGGAGCGCGGCATCGACTTCGTCGCCCGCAACACGGCCCTCTACGTCCTCGACGCGGGCGACGACGCGCCCCGCGCGCTCACCGACGCGGAGACCGTCGACCTCGGCGGCAGCGGCATCACGATCGAGGACCGCGACGCCGTCCTCGTCCTGAACGCCTCCCGCGGCACCGTCCAGCTGCTCCGCGTGACCGCGGACGCCGCGGTCGAGGCGCTCGTGGACGACCAGGTGGAGGTCACCGGGGTCGGCATCGGGGGAGGGGCGGTCGTGGTCGCCCTCACCGATCCGCGGACCCACGGCGACCTCGCGCTCGTCCGCACCGACCGCGCCCCCGACGCGGGATCGGCGCTCCAGCCGCTCACCGACTTCTCCGCCGCGCTGCGCGCGACGGGTATCCGCCCGCTGCACGAGCTCGTGGTCGAGGGCCGCGACGGGTATCCCGTGCACGGCTGGGTCGTCCTGCCCGAGGGGGAGGGGCCGCACCCCGTCCTCCTCGTCATCCACGGGGGTCCGTACGCGGCGTACGGCGTGCACCTCTTCGACGAGGCGCAGGTCTACGCCGACGCCGGATACGCGGTGCTGCTCTGCAACCCGCGCGGCGCCGCCGGGTACGGCCAGGAGCACGGCCGCGTCATCAAGGAGCGCATGGGCACGGTCGACATGGACGACGTCCTGGACTTCCTCGACGGGGCCGTCGCGGTGCACGACTCCATCGACGGATCCCGCGCCGGCATCATGGGCGGCTCCTACGGCGGCTACCTCACCGCGTGGACCATCGCGCACGAGCACCGCTTCCAGGGCGCCATCGTCGAGCGCGGCTTCCTCGACCCGGAGCTGTTCACCGGGACCTCCGACATCGGCACGTTCTTCGGCGAGGAGTACACCGGGTACGACGCCGACGTGCGCCGGGCGCAGAGCCCGCAGGCGGTCGCGCACCAGGTGCGGACGCCGACCCTCGTCGTCCACTCCGAGGACGACCTGCGGTGCCCGCTGTCGCAGGCCGAGCGGTACCACCTCGCCCTCGTGCGCGCGGGCGTCGAGACCGAGATGCTCGTGTTCCCGGGCGAGGACCACGAGTTGAGCCGGTCCGGCCGCCCCCGTCACCGGGTGCAGCGCTTCGCGGCGATCCTCGAGTGGTGGGCGCGGCACCTGCCCGTCGGCGCGGACGCGCGATGACCGACGAGGTCGTGCGCCACGTCCGGGACACGGCGCGCATCCTGCTGGTCGACGAGCGCGACCGGCTGCTGCTGTTCCTGACGAACTACTCGGTGGACGTCGACCTGCCGCCCCGGTGGCTGACGCCCGGCGGCGGCATCGACCCGGGGGAGTCGCCCGCGGAGGCGGCCCGCCGCGAGCTCTTCGAGGAGACCGGCCTCCGCGTCGAGACGGTGGGGGAGCCGGCCTGGGAGCACGACTACGCGCGCCGCCGCATCGACGGCGCGCTCGACGTCGGGCACTCGACGTTCTACCTGGTGCGGGTCGACGCGTTCACGCCCGTGTCGGACAACTGGATGCCCGACGAGTTCGACGACATCCACGCCCACCGCTGGTTCGCGCTCGACGAGCTCGCGGCGACCGCGGACCCCGTCGAGCCGGCCGAGCTGGTCGAGGTCGCGCGCGAGGTGCTGTCCCGGCGCTCCTGAGCGCGTCGTGCGCCCCAGCGGGACCGGCGCCGCGACGACGGGCGCGGACCGGTCCGACCGGGCCCGGCCGTCGCGGGGCGCTGTGCGTCAGGGCGCCTCGGTGCCGCCCGTGATCGCCCGTCGGATCCGTGCGATGTCGGTCTTCGGCTGCCGGTCGGCGGTCAGCAGCCCGTTGGTCTCCTGCATGGTGTCCGTGAGCTGCGTGTAGCAGGACCCCGCGAGCACCCGGCTCAGGCGGACGGCGTCGTACAGCCCGGTGATCCGGGCGATCCAGTCGTCGGCGTCGACCGCGGCCGTGTAGCCCCAGGCGTCCTCGCGGGCCTCGCCCGGCTGGTAGTCGATCCCGCCGAACTCCGTCAGCATGAGCGGCCGGCCCCCGTCCTCGACGCCGTCGACGAGGATCCGCCGGCCGCTCGGCCCCATCCCGGAGAGGAGGCGGGTCCGGGCGGCCTCGTCGGCGAAGGTGCGGGCGAGCGCGTCGCCGTCGCCCTCGTAGTCGTGGACGCTGATGATGTCGCTCGACGTGTGCTCCCAGCCGTCGTTGGAGATGACGGGCCGCGAGGGGTCGAGGGCGCGGGTGACGTCGGCGAGCGAGCGCGAGTAGGCCTGCTGTCGCGGGTCGGACGCGATCTGCTGCACGCCCCAGCTCTCGTTGAGGGGCACCCAGGTCACGATGCACGGGTGGGAGACGTCGCGCTCGACGGCGTCCATCCACTCGCGCATGAGCCGCTGCACGGCGGTCGCGGAGAACGCGTAGGCGTTGGGCGCCTCCCCCCAGACGAGGAGGCCGAGCCGGTCGGCCCAGTACAGGAAGCGGGGGTCCTCGATCTTCTGGTGCATGCGGGCGGCGGTGAAGCCGAGCTCCTTGATCAGCTCGACCTCGGTGCGGTGCGCGTCGTAGGAGGGCGCGGCCAGGTGGGAGGCCGGCCAGTAGCCCTGGTCGAGGACGGAGCGCACGTCGTAGGGGCGGTCGTTGAGGAGGAAGGAGCCGCGGTCCGTGCCGACCGTGCGGAGCCCGAGGTAGGACGCGACGGCGTCCACGGGCGCGCCGTCGGGGGAGAGGAGGGTCACCGTGGCATCGACGAGGCGCGGCTGCTCGGGGCTCCACAGGAGCTCGTCCTCGGCCTGGCCGTGGGTCTGCCGGGAGACCGGGACGACGAGGTCGACCGTGTCGCCCGCGGCGGGGAGGGTGGTCTCGATCGTGCCCAGGTGCTCGTCGCGCTCCTCCCAGCGGAGGTCGACGCGGACGCGCGAGCCGGCGGCGGCGCGCCCCCGGAAGGCGACCCCGAGGGACACGAGCGCATGGTCGACGGGGACCCAGCGGAGAGCGCGGATGGAGACGTCGGGGACCGCCTCGAGCCAGACCGTCTGCCAGATGCCGGTGGTGCGGTGGTACCAGATGGCGTGCGGCGCCTCGTGCCAGTCCTGCTTGCCGCGGGGCTGCGTCACGTCGTGCGGGTCGTCCTCGGCGCGCACGACGACGGTGTGCTCGGGGCCTTCGGCGACGAGGGCGGTGACGTCGAAGGTGAAGGGGGTGTGGCCGCCCTCGTGCGTCCCCACGAGGCGGCCGTCGATCCACACGGTGGCGCGGTAGTCGACCGCCCCGAAGTGCAGGAGCATGCGCGGCGCGGCGTCGGAGCGCCCCGCCTCCTCGAGGTCCGCGGTCGTGATGACGCGGGAGTACCAGACGACTCGGTGGAAGCCGGGATCGGCGATGCCGGAGGCCTCGGACTCGGGCGGGAACGGGACGATGATGCGCTGCGCCTGGTCGAAGCCCGCGGACCAGCCCCCCGCCAGGCCGACGTCCGCGTCGTCGTGCCGGAAGGACCAGGGGCCGTCGAGGCCGGCCCACTGGGCGCGCACGGACTGCGGGCGGGGGTGGGAGCCGTCCTGCCGGGTGGCGATGGGGAGCTCGGGGCGCGTCGGGGGAAGGGATGCGGCGGTGGGCATGACGCACACTTTACAGCGCTGTAAGAGGGTCGCGTCGATACCATTCCGGCATGGGACGGGTCACGCTGCAGGACGTCGCCGACCTCGCCGGCGTCTCGATGAAGACCGTGTCCAACGTCGTCAACGACTACCCGCACATCAGCCCCCGGATGCGGGAGCGCGTGCGGACGGCGATCGACGAGCTCGGGTACCGGCCGAACCGCTCGGGCCGGAGCCTCGCGACGGGCCGCTCGAGCATGATCGGGCTGGCGTTCCCCGACCTCCGGCGGCCGTACTTCGCGGAGCTCGCGCACGCGTTCGCGCGCGTCGCCAAGGCGCGCGGGTACGGGATGCTCCTCATCGAGACCGGCGGCACCGCCGACGGCGAGCGCGCGGTGCTCCACGACCGGGAGGCCGGGTTCGTGGACGGACTGATCATCCATCCGCAGGCGCTGACGGCCGCCGACCTCGACGGGATGCGCGGGGACGCGTCCGTCGTGTTCCTCGGCGAGGACCCGCAGCCGGCGGGATCGGATCAGGTCGCCGTGGACAACGTCGCGGCGGCCCGCGCCGCGGTCGCGCATCTCGTGGCGCTGGGTCGGCGCCGCATCGGGTTCCTGGGCCACGAGCGCGGCACGATGTCGCGGACGTCGGCGCTCCGGCTGGAGGGCTACGGCGACGGGCTCGCGGAGGCGGGCCTCGCCGTGGACGACGGCCTGCTCGTCGCCCGCGACGGGGGCGACGCCCTCGGCGCCGAGCGCGCCCTGTCGGAGGCGCTCGACCGGGGGATGGTCGTCGACGCGCTGCTGTGCCGGGAGGACCTGGCGGCCATCGGCGCGCTGCGGGCGCTGCGGCGGCACGGGCTGTCGGTGCCGGACGACGTCGCCGTCGTCGGATGGGATGCGATCGAGCTCGGGGCCAGCGTCATGCCGAGCCTCACGTCGGTGGCGCCCGACACGACGGAGCTCGTCGAGCGCACCCTCGACCTGCTCCTGCAGCGCGTGACCGGCGACGAGCGGCCGGGGCGGCACGTGACCGTCGCGCACGGCCTGGTCGTGCGCGAGAGCGCGCCGGCGCCGTCCTGAGCGTGGGATGCGGGTCGGCGGGCGCCGCTTCCCGGCTCGTGGTAGAGAGCCGATAATGCACATTATGTCATGTGAGGGGGGAGGCGCCCCTCCGCTCTCGCCCTGCCTGGTGCTCTGCACGACGATCACCGAGGGATGACGCGGTCGGCCTCGGAGCGCGTGCGCCCGCGCACCGCACCGGTCGCCGCGCCGGTGGCGTCGCGCACGATGTCCCGGCCATGCTGGTGTCGATGCAGATCCACCGGCGGCTCGTCGCCGCCATCCGGACCGTCGCCCCGGGCAGCGGCCACGACACGCGAATGGACGAAGAACCATGACCCACGACCTCCGCCCGCTCGACCCCGCCACCCTGCCGCACCCCGTCGACGTGTCCGACGACGACGCCGCATTGCGTGCCGTCCGGGCCGTCATCGACGCCGGCCCGTTCCGCGCCGACTGGGACTCCCTGCGCGCCTACGCGCCCCCCGAGTGGTACGCCGACGCGAAGCTCGGCATCTTCATCCACTGGGGCGTGTTCTCCGTCCCCGCGTTCGGGAGCGAGTGGTACGCCCGCGAGATGTACCGCGAGGGCACGCCCGAGTTCGCCCACCACGTCGAGACCTACGGACCCCAGAAGGAGTTCGGCTACAAGGACTTCATCCCGTCATTCACGATGGAGGACTTCGACCCCGACGCGTGGGCGCGGCTCTTCCGCCAGGCGGGCGCGCAGTTCGTCGTGCCCGTCGCCGAGCACCACGACGGCTTCGCCATGTACGACACCGACCGGTCGAGGTGGAGCGCCGCCCGCATGGGACCCGGCCGCGACGTGTTCGGCGAGCTCTCCGCCGCCACCGACAGGGCGTGGATGGTCCGCGGCGCCTCCACGCATCGGGCGGAGCACTGGTTCTTCATGAACGGCGGAGCCCGCTTCGACTCCGACGTCCTCGACCCCGAGTACCAGGACTTCTACGGCCCCGCTCAACGCGAGGAGACCGGCCCGAACGAGCGCTACCTCGAGGACTGGCTCCTGAGGACCGTCGAGATCATCGACAGGTACCGACCGCAGGTGCTCTGGTTCGACTGGTGGATCGAGCACCCCGCGTTCGAGCCCTACGTCATGCAGCTCGCGGCCTACTACTACAACCGGGCCGCGCAGTGGGGCCGCGAGGTCGTCATCAACTACAAGTGGGACGCCTTCGCCGCGGGCACCGCCGTCTACGACATCGAGCGCGGCGCGATGGGCGTCATCCAGCCCACCGTCTGGCAGAACGACACCGCCGTGTCCAAGGGCTCGTGGTCGTGGGTGCGCAATCACGAGTACAAGACCGTCGAGGACATCATCGCGGAGCTCGCCGACGTGGTCGCGAAGAACGGGAACCTCCTGCTCAACGTCGGGCCCCAGCCCGATGGCACCATCCCGGAGGCCGAGGCGGACATGCTCCGCGGCCTCGGCGCGTGGCTCTCGGTCAACGGCGAGGCGATCTACGGCACCCGACCCTGGGCCATCGCCGCCGAGGGCCCGACCCAGGTCGTCGTCGGATCCTTCGTCGATGGCGCACCGGCCGCGTTCACCGACGCCGACTTCCGGTTCACCTCCCGGGCCCACGTCACGGGCGACTACGTCTACGCGATCTCGCTGGCGCCGTCGGCAGAGGGCGAGATGCGCATCCGCGCGTTCGGCCGCGGCGCCGGACTCCTCACCCGCCGGATCAAGGAGGTCACCGTCCTCGGCCGCACCGGACCGGTGGACTGGGAGCAGTCGGCCGGCGACCTGGTCGTGCGCGCATCCGGCGCCTCGGTGGTCAAGCTGTTCCTCGCACCCGAGGACGTCCAGCCGCGGACGGACTTCCTGCACCAGTGACGTCGGCTCACGTGCGGGGGCGTGAGCCGCACCCGGGGTGGGCGCCGAGCAGCTCGACGGCGGCGCGGGTAGCCGGTCCGGGTCGCATCCGGACCCACGACCCGGAGCGCTCGTCGCCAGCCTCGCGAAACCAGCACTACTGGTACCCCAGCGGATCCGGGCACCCCTCACCGTCAGCGGGGGGGGGGGGGCGCGAGTCGATGACGGCCTTCGCCGGGACGCTCCGGGCCGATCCAGGTGCTTGCATGGGACGCACGGTCGCGTACGCGGCGGTGCCACCGGATGGCGAGCCCTTCCTGCTCCGCACGACGAGGGGGAGATCGCCCGACCGGAGGTGATCGACGCGGGCGCCGCGCACGGAGGCGCTCACCGCCGCTCCCCCGGTGGCGCGGCGCTCCTCCCCTGCCGGTGCCAGGACCCCGTGCGGGGATGGGCGCCACGCGTGCCTCGTCGCGAGCGGACGAACCGTGGGGATCACGCATGTCAGACGAACCGGCACCGGATCCCCGGTCCCTGTCGCACGTCCGTCAGCGGCTCGCCGTGTCCGAGGGCCTCGCCCTCGGCTTCGCCGTGCACGGCCGATGGAGGGTCCGCTTCGACGCGCTCGCCATCCACCGCGCGGTGGTGGGCGCGTACCTCGACTGGCCGAGGGCCGACGCCTTCCCGCGGGTCCGGGCCGAGCTCGCATCAGGGCTGTCCGGCGTCCACGCCCTCACTCGGGCGGACGACACCGCGCACACCTTCGCCCTGTACTGGACCCGGGACGCGGAGACCGACGGGGACCTCGTGCTCCGCTCCTGGTTCGACGACTGGACGCCCGATTCCGCCGAGGACGTGGACTACGCGGTGGAGGTCGTCCCCGGTCCCATCACCCGGGATCAGTGGCACGCCCTGGCGGGCGCGGTCATCGGACGGCTCCCCGCCTGAACGCTCGACGTGCACTCCCGCGGCACCGGACCGCCCCTCCCGATGCCCCGGCGGCTGCGGGCGCCTCCCCGGCGCGGGCCCCGCGAGCTCGCTACCAGGATCGTCCGCAGCTCCTGCTGAGGGGCCGACCCGCCGCCGCTGGCCTAGCCTGGATCCACCTTCGACGGGAACGAGAGCACATGACGCGGTCCGCCTCGTCGCGCGACGACCGGTGGGCGAAGGTCGCCATGCTCACCGGCGCCGTCGCGCTCGGTGTGTACGCCGTGCTCTGGTGCGTGATGTGGATCCCGTTCCACGTCGACGGGACCGGGCTGCTGATCCTCTACCCGCTGTTCCTCCTCGCCTGGGTGCCGATCGAGCTGCTGGCGACCCTCAGCCTGATGTTCGCGATCGTCGCCCTGGCGAAGCGGCAGGGCAGGACGGCGGGGACCGTCGGGATCCTGGTCGCCGACGTCGTGTTCGTCGTCCTCTCGCTCCCGACGCTCTGGTTCGGCGAGTTCCCGTGGTACGTCTTCACGCCCGGTGGGGCGTGAGGAGCACGCGTGACGAACCACCACGCCCCCTCTCCGGACCGGCCTCGGACTCGGCCATCAGCGCTCTCCGGGTGCGCGGCATCGGACGAGGCCGCCGCCCCGGTCCGCTGCGCGGGCAGCACGCCCGCGCGGGCGCCGATCATGTAGGTTCTCCTCATCTGAGGTAAAAAGCACACCGCGCTCGATCGCGGTGTGCGCGCACACGCGGCATCGAACGATCCGCCACTTCTCCCCCGAGAAGGAGTGCGCCCATGGTGCTCGATGCCCCCCGATCCACCCCGCGCGATGCGATGGAGGATCCCTCCCCGCGTCGCCTGCGTGACGCCTGGATCGCCCTGTCCGGCCTCTCTGCCGTGTTCCTGTTCGAGATGCTCGACGACTCGGTGCTCGACGTCGCCCTGCCCACCATCGGGCGCGACCTCGACGCCTCGACGGCCGGCCTGCAGTGGGTGACGGGCGCGTACTCGGTCGCGTTCGGCGGTCTCATGCTGCTGTTCGGCGCGATCGCCGACCGCTTCGGGCGCCGCCGCGTCATGCTGGCCGGGCTGGTCCTGCTCGCCGTCGCCGGGTCGGCCACCGCGTTCGTGACGTCCACGGAGCAGCTGATCGCCGTCCGCGCGGCCATGGGGGTCGCGGCGGCGATGACCACGCCCGGGTCCATGGCGCTCGCCTTCCGGCTGTTCGACACCCAGGCCCTCCGGGTCCGCGCGATCACCGTCATCTCCACCGCGGGGCTCGCCGGGCTCGCCGTCGGACCGACCGCCGGCGGGCTCGTGCTCGCGGTCGCCCCCTGGCAGGTGCTCCTGCTCGCGAACGTGCCCATCGCGGCGCTCGCCGTCATCGGCATCCGCGTCGGCATCGCAGCCGACGCCCGAGCCGAGCTGCACGCGGACCCGATCGACGTCGTCGGGGCGCTGCTCGGCACGGCGACGATCACCGCGGCCCTCGTCGCGCCGACGCTCTTCGTCGGGGACGGCCCCGGATCCTGGGCCCCGTGGATCGCCTCGGCGTCCGCCGCCCTGGCCGGGACCGCCTTCGCCGTCCGCCAGCGCACCGCGCGACACCCGCTGCTGGAGACGCGCCTCCTCGCGCTGCCGGCCGTGTCGAGCGGCCTGGCATCCAAGGCGGCGGCCGGTCTGGCGGTCGCGGGCCTGTCCTACCTGGTGACGCTGCAGCTGCAGCTCGCGTGGGGGTGGACCCCGGCTCTGGCCGCCGTCGCCATGCTCCCGCAGGTGGTCGTCCTCCTCGCCAGCGGGCGCCTCGTCGGCCCGTTCGTCCAGCGCGTCGGCCTGGACCGCGCGGCCGCGGCGAGCGCGACCGCCGTGGTGGCGGGGCTCGCCGTGTTCGCCCTCCTCGGGCGACTCGGCTACGCCGGGGTGCTGATCGCCCTCGTCCTGGTCGCCGCCGGCGTGCGCGTGGTCGGCGTCGTCGCCGGCACGGCCGTGCTGCACGGACTCCCGGCCGACCGCACCTCCGTCGGCGCCGCGCTGGTGGACACCTCCAGCGAGCTCGCGACCGCGACCGGCATCGCCGCGACCGGCACGATCCTCGCGGCCCTCGTCACCGGGAGCATCACGAGCGCACCCGCGACCGCGTCCGGGCTCGCGCAGCTGCAGGGCGCGATCACCGTCGCCGGCTCCACCCTCGCCCTCGCCGCGGCCGCCCTCGTGGCGCTCGGTGCCATCCGCTCACGCACCACCACCATCACCTCGACACAGGAGCCCGCCGATGACTGACGCACTCGCACGACCCCCCTTCGACCCCGAGCTCGCCGCCTTCCTCACCCGGATGCAGGAGCACGGACCCTTCACCCTGACCACGGAGATGCTCCCCCGCATGCGCGAGCTGGGGATGACGGAGCAGGAGCTCGACGAGTCCCTCCGCGCGCGCGGGCTCGAGCGCCGGAGCGTTACCATCGCCGGGCACGGCGGGGATCCGATCGCGCTCGGCATCATCCAGCGCATCGGGCGCAGAGGCTCCGTCCCCTGCTTCCTCACCATCCACGGTGGCGGCATGATGTTCGGCCACCACCTCGGGAACCTCGACTCCTACGACGAGTGGCTGCTCACCCATGACGTCGTCCTGATCACGGTGGACTACCGCCTCGCCCCCGAGCACCCCGATCCCTACCCGATCGAGGACTGCTACGCGGGCCTCGTCTGGACCGCCGAGCACGCCGACTCGCTGGGGATCGACGCGGACCGCATCGTCCTCGTCGGCCAGAGCGCCGGCGGCGGACTGGCGGCGGGCACCGCCCTGCTCGCGCGCGACCGGAAGGGACCGCCGCTGCGGGCGCAGATCCTGATCTCGCCCATGCTCGACGACAGCGACTCCACCGTCTCGACCCGGCAGATCGACGGCGTGGGCGTCGCCGACCGCGCGATGACGCGCTTCGGGTGGGACGCCTACCTCGGCGGCCGCCGTGGCGGACCCGACGTGTCCGCCTACGCCGCACCCGCACGCGCCGAGGACCTGTCCGGGCTGCCCGAGACCTACATCGACTGCGGCAGCGCGGAGGTGTTCCGCGACGAGACGGTCGCCTTCGCGAGCCGGCTCTGGGAGGCCGGCGTCCCGGCCGAGCTGCACGTCTGGCCGGGGGCGTTCCACGGGTTCACCAGCATGGTGCCGGCCGCCGTGCTGTCCCGGACCGCCGTCCACGCGCTGGCGGGATGGACGACGCGGCTCCTGAGCAGGTGATCCCGGGGAGACGGTCGACCGCACGGAGACCTCCGCGACCCGTCGCATCAGGGCGTGACTGCGCGGGCGGTCGGCCGTCCTCCACGAGCGCTGGGATGCGGGCGCCGGGGACGCGAGCGCCGCGGGGTCACACGAGCAGGTCGACGATCGCCGCGGCGAGCGCCGAGCTCGCCCGCGACGGCGTGATCGCCCCGATCCTCCACGACGGGTCGCCCTGGATGGCGAGTCGTGCGAGACCCGTCCGACGCTCGGCGAGGTGCTCGGGGACGATCATGACGCCCAGGCCCGCCTCGACGAGCGAGAACCCGACGGTGACGTCGTTGACCTCGTAGCGCCCGTTCCGGACGACCGCCGCTCGGTCGAACGCGCCGTCGACGATGTCGCGGAGCGCCCACTGCCCGCAGAAGTCGATGAAGTCGGCGACCGTGGTCGTCGACGAGGCGGCGGCGTCCCGGCTGCGGCTCGGGGACTACTACCGGGATGTGCAGGAGAGCGCGTCGCTCCTCGCCGGCCGCCCATCGTCGTCGGGGGTGCCGCGACCGTCGTGACGAGCTCCGGCCAGCCGGCACTCCCCCGCTCACCCGGCCCCGGCGCGCACCAGTCCCGTCTCGTAGGCGAGGACCACGGCCTGCACCCGGTCGCGGATGCCGAGCTTGGCGAGGATCCGGCCGACGTGCGTCTTCACCGTCGCCTCGGCGAGGAACAGGTCGCCCGCGATCTCGGCGTTCGAGCGGCCCTCCGCGACCCGGCGCAGCACCTCGGTCTCCCGCGGCGTGAGGCTGACGAGCCGCGGGTGGACGCCGTCGGCCGCGGTCGCGGTGGACGTCACGGGCAGCACGTCCGCGAACATCTCGAGCATCCGGCGTGTCACGCGCGGCGCGACCACGGAGTCGCCGGACGCCACGACGCGCACCGCGGAGGCGAGCTCCGCCGGCGTCGCGTCCTTGAGGAGGAACCCGCTCGCGCCCGCGCGGAGGGCGGCGAACGCGTGCTCGTCCACGTCGAAGGTGGTGAGGATCAGCACGCGCACCGCCGGGTGCTCGGCCACGATCCGCCGGGTCGCCTCGATGCCGTCGACACCCGGCATGCGCACGTCCATCAGCACCACGTCCGGGCGCAGCGCGGCCACCTGGTCGATCGCGGTCCGGCCGTCGGCAGCCTCGCCCACCACCTCGAGGTCGGGCGCGCTCTCCAGCACGAGCCGGAACCCCATGCGCACCAGCGACTGGTCGTCCACCAGCAGGATCGTCGTCATCGTCCCTCCTCCTCGTCCTCGTCCTCATCCCACGGCAGCTCGGCACGCACGCGCCAGCCCGTGCCGTGCGGGCCCGCCTCCACGGTCCCGCCGAACGCGGCGGCCCGCTCGCGCATGCCGACCACTCCGCGGCCCGAGCCGAGGGCCGGCTCGCCGCGGACGCCCGCGCCCTGGTCGACGACCGTCACCGCGACGCGGCCGGGGAGGCGCCGGATGGCGAGCTCCACACCCGTCGTCGCCGGCGCGTGCCGGAGCACGTTGGTCAATGCCTCCTGCACGATCCGGTGCACGGCCAGCTGCAGCGTCGCATCGGCCTCCGCGAGCCGCGGGTCGGCGAGGCCGGAGGTGCGCACGGGCAGACCCGCCAGCCGGAAGCGGTCGACCAGGGGCTCCAGGTCGCGCATCCCGGGCAGGGGTGCGACGCTCGCCTCCCCGACCGTGCCCACCGGTCCGCCCTCGTCGTGCAGCACGCCGAGGACCCGCCGCATGTCGGTGAGGGCCGTGCGTCCCGTGGCCACGAGCTCGTCGAGGGCGGTGCGCGCGCGGTCCGGCGCCCACTCCACGGCCATCGACGCACCGCCGCCGAGCGCGACCATGACGGAGATGCTGTGCGCGACCACGTCGTGCATCTCCCGCGCGATGCGGGTGCGCTCGGCCGCCTGAGCCAGGAGCGCGCGCTGCTCCGCATCACGGGCGACCGCGTCGGCAGCCTCCACGAGCGCCGCCAGGTGCAGCCGCCGCCCCCGGGCGCTGGTGCCGGCCGCCACGGCGACGAGCACCAGGACGAGGACGGGCAGGGCGATCTGCTGCCATCCCCCGGCGAGCGGATCCCACGGGTCACCGCGGTCCGGGGCGCGCGGTGGGAGCCCGCTCATGACGGCGCTCACCTGCATCGACAGCGGCAGCAGCCGGGCGGCGACGAGCAGGACCACCACCGCGACGACGCACGTGACCCACGTGACGAGAGGCCGTCGGGCGACCGCGACCGCGTACAGGGCGAGCGCGAGCCCGAGCTCGGACCCCGATGTCGAGCCGGTGAGGGCGAGGGCCGCGACCCCGAGGACCGCCATCCCCGCGGCGACCGCCGTGGGGCGGCGACGCCGCCCGAGGAGCAGCACGCACCCCAGGGCCGTGAGCGCGAGCGACGCGACCTGCATCCGCTGCACCTGCGCACCGCCGAGGTAGGTGGAGAGCCCGTACATCGAGTCGGCGCCGACGCCGGTGACGAGCGCCCAGGCGGCGAAGCAGGCGATGACGACGGCGTCCACGAGGGCCGGCCGCCGTGCGGAGAGGCGGCCGAGCGGCCCCCGCGGGCGCACCCGCAGCTGGGTGAGGAGGGAGGCCGGCCCCTGTCCCGCGCTCACGCTCGCTCCTGCCCCATCGACCTCACTCTGGCAGGTGCCGGCCGGACCGTGCGGATCACCGGGCCGGTGCGTGCGGCCGGAGACGGATCCCGCGACGCGCGCGTCAGGCATCCCGGCGGCGCAGCAGCACGAGCGCGACGACGAGCACGCCGAGGACCCAGAGGAGCATGACGCCGTAGCCGCCCCACGGCGACAGGTCCGTGCTGTTCGAGACGGTGATGACGGAGCCGACCGCGTCCGACCGCAGGAGCCGGCTGCCCGCGCTCGACGGCAGGTGCGCGGCGAGGGACTGCAGGGGGGCCCACGGGATCGCCGCGAGCAGGTTCTCGACGACGAGCAGCAGGCCGACCACGACGGAGATGCCCGCGGCCGGGCTCCGGACGAGCATCCCGATCCCGAACGCGAGCGCAGTCACGGCGGCGAGGTAGAGCGGCGCGCCGAGGATGAGGCGGGCGTCCTCCGCTCGCAGCAGGTCGATCGACATCCCGGTGGGACCGAACCAGGGCGCGCAGGCTGCCCAGGCGGCCAGCACGGCGACGGTCGATGCGGCGGTCACCGCGAGCACCACGACGAGGAGCTTGGCGAGGATCGCCCGCACCCGCATCGGCGTGACCGTGAGCGTGGTGCGGATCTGGCCGGAGCCGTACTCGCCCGCCACGACCATGACGCCGAGCACGGCGAACGCCAGCTGCGCGAGCGCGATGCCGCCGGTGGCGTACGCGGCGCCGACCATGCCCTCGGATCCGACGGCCTCCGGGACCCCCGCGATGCTGAGGACCCGGGAGACCGCGAACGCCGGGATGACGGCGGTGCCGAGCGCGAGGATCCACCAGGTGGAGCGCAGGGAGCGCAGCTTGATCCACTCGCCCGCGACGAGCCGCGCGGACGTCGCCGGGTGGACGGCGGGGTGCTGGACGGGGAGCGTGCGGGTCGCGGTCATGCGCGTCCTCCTGGGGTGTCGTGGCGGATGCCGGCGGGTGCGGCGGAGCGGTGCTCGACCGCGTCGGCGGTGAGCTGCAGGTAGGCCTCCTCGAGGGAGACGTGGACGGGGGCCAGCCCGTGCAGGACGATGCCGGCGGACGCGGCGAGCGCGGCGACGCCGGGTGCGTCGATCCCGGTCGCGTCGAGCACGTCGTGCTCGACGGCGACCGCGCCGACCCCGGGCTGCCGTGCGAGCTCGCGCTCGAGCTCGCCGCGCATGGGCGTCCGGACTCGGACGGTGCGGGTCTGCGCCCGCTCGACGACGTCGCGGGTGGGCGCGTCGACGAGCACGCGGCCTCGGCCGAGGATCAGCAGGTGATCGGCCGTGAGCGCCATCTCGCTCATCAGGTGCGACGACAGCAGCACCGTCCGGCCCTCCGCGGCCAGGCCGCGCAGCAGGGTGCGGATCCAGTGGACCCCCTCGGGGTCGAGCCCGTTGACGGGCTCGTCGAGGATCAGGGTCCGCGGGTCGCCGAGGAGCGCGGCGGCGATCCCGAGGCGCTGGCCCATCCCGAGGGAGAAGGTGCGGACGCGGCGGCGGGCGACGTCCGCGAGTCCCGCCATGTCGAGGACCTCGTCCACCCGGCGCGGGTGGATCCCGTGCGTCGCCGCCAGCGAGAGCAGGTGCGCCCGCGCCGACCGGCCGCCGTGCACCGCGGTCGCGTCGAGCAGCGCGCCGACCTCCCCGAGGGGCGCCCGGTGCTGCGCGTACGCCTTCCCGTTCACTGTGACGTGCCCGGACGTGGGCCGGTCCAGGCCCACGATCATGCGCATCGTCGTGGACTTCCCCGCGCCGTTCGGCCCCAGGAAGCCGGTGACGACGCCGGGTCGGACGGTGAAGTCGACGCGGTCGACCGCGCGTCCCCCCGGGTGGTCCTTGGTTAGGCCGGATGCCTCGATCATGTGCCCTCCTCTGCTCGGCCTCTCGAGCCTGACGCCGGGCGGCGGCGGCCGGGACGACCGCGAGGAGCAGATCCCGGGCGCGAGCGCCTACGCCGCGGGGATGACGGCGTCATCCGGAGGGCGGAGGAGCGGCCGGGCCCGTCACGCGCGGCGGCGCGCCGAGGGCCGCCGCCTCCACCCGGGATCACGACCGCATCCCTCCCGCGGCCGCGACCGCCCTAGCCGGTGGGCAGGTCCAGGGCATGCTCGCGGACGTGCGTGAGGGCGCGTTCCACGGCGCCGAGGGTCACGACCGCGTCCCCGAGGGTCGAGGCCACGACCACGGGCGGCTCCCGGTGGGTGAAGCGGGCGAGCCACTCCCGGGTGCGGTCCAGCAGGAGGCCGATCGACGGCGCGACCGCTCCGGCGACGACGATGCGGTCGACGTCGAGCATCCCGCCGAGCACGGCGCAGACCCGGCCGAGCCGCTCCGCCGCGTCCTCCACGATGGCGAGGGCACCGGCGTCCCCGGCATCCGCTGCCGAGAGGACGGCCAGGGCGTCGAGGTCGCCCAGCGGCAGGCCCGCGAGCGGCGACGCGTCCGCCAGGGTCCCCAGCATGCGGGCGGCCCGCGCTCCGTCTCGGAGGATGGCGCCGAGCCCGTCCGCCGACCCCACGCCCTGCACCAGGTCGAGGAGCCGCATCTCGCCGGCGGCACCTCGGCTCCCCCGCACGAGGGTCCCGTCGAGCACGAATCCCGCGCCGAAGCGCTCCCCCGCGAGCAGCGCGATGAACGAGCCCCGCGGCCGGTGCGCCTCCGTCGGGTCGCCGGAGGACCGGGCGAGGTCCGCCGCCTCCGCCACGGCGGCGAGGTTGGCGTCGTTCTCGACCACCACGGCCCACCCTCGTCGCGAGAGCAGCGCGCCGTAGTCCGGGTTCACGCGCTCCCAGAAGTCGCCGTCCACCTCGTGCGGGGAGCGCCCCCGGGCGTCGGCGGGCGCGGGGACGCCGATGGCGATGGCGAGGACGTCCGCGTCGCCCATGGACGCCTGCGCGAGCACCTCGTCGACGATCCGCGAGACGGCGGCGCGCCGGTCCTCCGCGGACCCGTCAGGGTCGACGCGGCGGACCAGGCGCGCCACAGGGCGTCCGCGGAGGTCGGCGATGATGCACGTGACCTGGTGCCGACCGGCGTCGACGCCCATCACGTGGGCAGCGCCCGACGCGAGGGCGTACCTCCGCGCGGGCCGACCCGCGCGCTGCTCACCGGTGGCGCGCGCATCCGGCAGGACCGTGAGCCACCCGCGTCCGATCAGCTCGTCGCACAGGCTGATGACGGTCGACCGGGTCAGGCCGGTCGACCCGATGAGGTCGCTCGCGGTCACCGCCTCCGCCCACCACGCCCGCTGCAGGACGACCTCGGCGTTCAGGCGCCGCGTGCCCACGAGAGGCGACGATCCCGTGATCGTCGTCATGGCGGGCTCCTCGCTGCTCGTCGTCGGTGTTCGGGGCGTGCCCATGGTGCCACGCCCCCAATTGATCTAGTGTCTAAATCTAATCGCTAGATCAACGGATGCCGTCAGGGTCGACGGCATCACGACCCGGGAGACGACGACGTGCCCACACCCCCACTGCCCACCCCCGCGGGCCTGAGCCGTCGTGCGCTGCTCGGCGGGATCGGCGCCGCCGGCGCCTCGCTCCTCCTCGCGGGCTGCGCTCCCAGCATGGGCGGGAGCCGCGGCGGGCGCACGGAGATCACCTTCTACCAGACCAAGCCGGAGGCGATCGGGTACTTCTCCGACCTCGTCGCGCGCTTCAACGAGTCGCAGTCGGACGTCCGCGTGATCCACGACTCGACCTCCGGCATCTCCGCCGGCTTCGTCCGCGGCAACCCGCCCGACATCGCGGCGTTCACCTACAACCTCGAGATGGCGCGCTTCATGGAGCGCGGAGCGCTGAGCGACCTCGGCGACATGCCCGAGGCCGCCACCATCCGGCCGGAGGTGCAGGACCTCGTCGACCAGTACGCGACCTATCCCGGTCGGACGAGCGTGCTCCCCTACTCGATCACCGCGGCGTCGGTGATCTACGACCAGCGCATCTTCGCCGACCTCGGCGTCGAGGTCCCCACCACCTGGCAGGAGTTCCTCGCCGCGTGCGAGACCTTCACGGCCGCGGGCATCACCCCGATCTACAGCACGTTCCGCGAGCCGTGGACCGTGGCGCAGGGGCTGTTCGACTACACCACCGGCGGCATGCTCGACGTCGCGGCGTTCTACCGCACGATGGACGAGGAGGGCACGAGGGTCGGCGAGGGCAGCGCGGTGTCGTTCGAGAAGGACTTCCGGGAGCCCGTCGAGCGCATGCTGCAGCTGGCCGAGCTGTCCAACGCCAACCGCAACAGCCGCGGCTACGGGGACGGCAACCTCGCCATGGCCCAGGGCGAGGCCGCGATGCTCATGCAGGGCCCGTGGGCCCTGGGCGAGATCACGAAGGCGAACCCGGACGCGCGGGTCGGCACCTTCCCGCTCCCGATGACCGAGGAGCCGGACGACCGACGGGTGCGGGTCAACCTCGACCTCGCGCTCTGGGTGCCCGAGCAGTCCCGCAAGCAGGACGCGGCGCGGGAGTTCCTCGCCTTCCTCATGCAGCCCGAGATCCACGACGCGTACAACGAGGAGTTCCTCGCGTTCGGCACGACGACCACGGCCCCCGCGGTCACCGACGAGCGCATCGTCGGCATGCAGAGCTACTACGACGAGGCCCGGTTCTACCAGGGCGCGTCGAAGGCGATCCCGCTGACCATCCCCGCGGAGAACTACGTCCAGGGCATCGTCACCGGCGCCAGCGCCGCGGACACCCTCCGCACCATGGACGCCGACTGGCGCCGCCTGGCGCTGCGGTCATGAGCACCGCGTCCGCCTCCCCCACGAGATCCGGCCGAGTCGAAGGAGACCCGATGGCCACCACCCGCACCGAGGAGGGCCGCCGCGCCTCCCTCCCCCGAAGCGCCACCGGCAACCCGAGGCGGCGGGGCGTCCGCGTCGACCCCGTCTTCCACCTCTTCCTGCTGCCGACCCTCGCGCTGTTCACCCTGTCGATCACCCTGCCCGCCGCGATGGGGGTCTTCTACAGCTTCACGAACTCCATCGGATTCGGGGAGTTCCAGATGGTGGGCATCACGAACTACATCGCGATGGCCAGCGATCCGGCGATCCTCAGCTCGTACGGCTTCACCATGGGCTTCGCGCTCGTCACGGTCCTGGTCGTGAACGCGATCGCGCTGCTGCTGGCCATCGGCCTCACGGCGCAGATCCGGGCGAAGACGGCCCTGCGCGCCGTGTTCGTGATCCCGATGGTCATCTCGGGCATCATCATCGCGTTCGTCTTCCAGTTCCTGTTCTCGAACTCGCTCCCCGCGATCGGGACGGCGCTCGGCATCACGGGGCTGCAGGACAGCATCCTCGCGGACGCCGGCACCGCCTGGATCGGCATCGTGCTGGTCACGGCGTGGCAGGCGATCCCGAGCACGCTGCTGATCTACATCGCGGGCCTGCTCGCGATACCCGGCGAGGTCTACGAGGCCAGCGCCCTGGACGGCGCATCCGGCTGGAAGCAGCTGCGGTCGATCACGCTCCCGCTGATCGCCGGGTACATCCTCATCAACACGATCATCGGCTTCAAGAACTTCCTGAACTCCTACGACATCATCGTCGGCCTCACCAACGGCGGGCCCGGCACGTCGACGCGCAGCATCGCGATGACGATCTTCACCGGCTTCACCGGCGGCGACTACGCCTACCAGATGGCGAACGCGACCATCTTCTTCGTGATCGCCATCGCGATCGCGCTCGTGCAACTCCGGATCACCCGCGGAAAGGCGGCCGTCTGATGGCGAACACCGCTCTCGTCACCCCCGCCGCCTCCTCGGCGCCCACCCCCGGCGGCTCCCGCCGCGACGCCGACGCCGCCACGCGACGGCGTCGGGGGCGCATCGGCCGCGAGCGCCCCAACCGGCTCGTCACCCTGCTGCTGGCGCTCGCGAGCGTCACGGTGCTGATCTTCATCTACGTGACCATCACGATGTCGTTGAAGACGTCGGCCCAGGCCGTCGACGGGAACGCCTTCAGCCTCCCGGCGCCCATCGACCTCTCCAACTTCGCCGCCGCGTGGCAGCTCACGGACTTCCCCCGGGCGTTCACGGTCTCGACCCTGGTCACGCTCGTGACCGTCGCCGGGACCGTGGTCCTCGCCTCCATGGCCGCGTTCGCGATCGCGCGCAACTGGGACCGCCGGCTGTTCCGGTGGTCGTTCTACTACCTGCTGGCGGCCATGTTCCTGCCGTTCCCGGTCGTCGCGCTCTCGCAGATCAAGCTGACGGGCCTCGTCGGCCTCGACAACCCCGCCGGCGTCGCCCTGCTGCACATCATGTTCCAGCTCTCCTTCTCCCTCCTGCTGTTCACGGCGTTCCTCCGGTCGCTGCCCGAGGAGCTCGAGGAGAGCGCGCGGCTCGACGGGGCGACCACCTGGCAGGTGTTCTGGCAGCTGGTGTTCCCCCTGCTCGCCCCGATGAGCGCGACGGTCGGCATCTTCGCCTTCCTCGCCTCCTGGAACGACTTCGCCATGCCGTCGCTGATCACCGCCGACCCGTCGCTGCAGACGCTGCCCGTGCTGCAGCAGATCTTCCAGACCCAGTTCAGCAACGACTACAACGTGGCCTTCGCCTCGTACCTCATGGCCATGGCCCCCGCGATCCTCGTCTACCTCTTCACCCAGCGATGGGTGATGTCGGGCGTCACCCAGGGCGCCATCAAGTAGGCCGACGACGCGACCCGCGCGACCCGCCCCGAGACCCATCACCCCGAGACCCATCACCCCGAGAGGACCCTCCATCACGATGACCGACACTCTCCCGAGCACCCCGAGCACCCCGAGCACCCCGAGCACCTCGACCGGCCCGTTCCCGGCCGGCGACGCCACCTGGTGGCGGCAGGCCGCGGTGTACCAGATCTACCCCCGCAGCTTCGCCGACTCCGACGGCGACGGCATCGGCGACCTCCGCGGCATCACCGCGAAGGTGCCGTACCTGCGCGACCTCGGGATCGACGCCGTCTGGCTCAGCCCCTTCTACCCGTCGGCGCTCGCCGACGGCGGCTACGACGTCGACGACTACCGGGACGTGGACCCCCGGATCGGCACCCTCGCCAAGTTCGACGACATGGTCGCGGCGCTCCACGGCGCCGGCATCCGCGTCATCGTCGACGTCGTGCCCAACCACTCCTCCGACCGGCACGCCTGGTTCCAGGAGGCGCTGGCCTCCCCCGCCGGGTCCCCCGCCCGCGCGCGGTACGTCTTCCGCGACGGCCTCGGCCAGGACGGCGAGCTGCCGCCCGCGGACTGGACCAGCATCTTCGGCGGGCCCGCCTGGACCCGCACCGCCGACGGCCAGTGGTACCTGCACTCCTTCGCCCGCGAGCAGCCCGACTTCGACTGGACGAACGAGGAGGTCCGCGAGGACTTCCTCACGACCCTGCGCTTCTGGTCCGACCGCGGCGTCGACGGCTTCCGGGTCGACGTCGCCCACGGCCTCGCCAAGCACCTGCCGGAGGTCCTCCCCTCGCAGGCCGAGCTCGACGCCGCGCCGACCGACGACGGGCAGCACGCCCGCTGGGATCGCGACGAGGTGCACGAGATCTACGCGGCATGGCGCCGGGTCTTCGACTCCTACGACCCTCCGCGCATCGGCGTCGCCGAGGCCTGGGTCGACGCGTCCCGTCGCGCCAGCTACGCCAGCGCCGAGGGCCTGGGCCAGGCCTTCGACTTCGACCTCCTCGAGGCCGACTTCGACGCGGCGGCGTTCCGGGAGAGCATCTCCGACAACGTCCGGGCGGCCGCCGAGACCGGATCCTCGAGCACCTGGGTCCTCTCCAACCACGACGTCGTGCGCCACGCGACCCGCTACGGCCTCCCGCCCGCGGCCGGTCGCGACATGCGCTCCGGCACCCGGTGGCTGCTGGACGGGGCGCCGTCGGACGCCATCGACGTGGAGCGGGGCCTCCGACGCGCGCGCGCCGCGACGCTGCTCATGCTCGGCCTCCCCGGCTCGGCGTACGTCTACCAGGGCGAGGAGCTGGGCCTCCCCGAGGTCGCCGGCATCCCCGACGCCGACCGTCAGGACCCGACGTTCTTCCGCAACCCCGGCGTCGACGTCGGACGCGACGGATGCCGCGTCCCGTTGCCATGGACCCGCACCGGGCCCTCGTTCGGCTTCGGCCCCGCCGGCGCGCACCTGCCGCAGCCCGGCTGGTTCGGGGACCTCTCGGTGGAGTCCGAGGACACGGACCCCGCCTCGACCCTGTCCCTCTACCGTTCCGCCCTGGCGCTGCGCCGCGAGCTGCAGACCGACGAGCTCCTCGCGTGGGAGGAGCCGACCGCGGGCGACGTCCTGCACTTCTCCCGCCCGGGCGGCTGGCACGTCGTCGCCAACCTCGGCACGGACACCGTCCCCCTGCCCGCCGGCGAGGTCCTCGTCGCCAGCGGCCCGCTCGGGGCGCAGGGCGAGCTGCCGGGCGAGACCACCGCGTGGGTCCGCACCAGCTGACCCGCGACGCGGACGGCGGCGGCTGACGGCGAGCGCCGCCGTCGGCGCGCCGGAGACGGGCGCCCGAGGTCCGCTCGGCCGTCCGCCGTCCGCCCGTGACGACGCCCCCGACGATGACTCCGGCACCTGCGCGGGACGGATCGATGCTCCGCCTCATAGGAGGCGCATGAGGGCGTCATGGCTGCCCCATAAAGCGGGTTCGTAGCTTCTCCCCATGATGAAGCACACGGACACGACGAAGCGCCCGCGACGGAAGACGATCCTCGCCGGCACGACCACCCTCCTGCTCGCCGGGCTCCTGCTCGCCGGCTGCGCGGCCGGCGGCACCGGAACCGCCGGCGGGACGACGGCCGCCTCGGGCACCGCATCGGCCACCACGGTCTCGGCGGCGTCGGAGGCGGTCACCGGCTCCACCGCCTCCACGACCGCCGAGACGATCGCGAACACGACCGCGGCGGTCCAGGCGTTCCTCGCGACCCTCTCCGACGAGCAGGTCGCCGCCGTCACCTACGACTACGACGACGAGACGAAGACCACCTCCTGGTCTAACTTCCCCGTCACCTTCGTCGAGCGCGCGGGCCTGAACGTGGCGGACCTCACCGCGGAGCAGCAGGTGGCCGCGATGCAGGTGATGGAGGCTCTGCTGAGCGACGACGCCTACGCCACGGTGTCGGGCATCATCGGCGGCGACCAGTACCTCCGCGAGGACAGCAGCAGCACCGAGGACTCCCTCGGCCAGTACTACATCGCCCTCTTCGGCTACGCTTCTGACACGGGCGCGTACGAGGTCCAGTTCGGCGGTCACCACCTCGGCATCAACGCCACCCTCGACGGATCCGCCGCCGCCATCACCTTCGCGCCCACCCACCTCGGCGTGCAGCCCGCCGAGTACACGGCCGCGGACGGCACCGACGTGCAGCCCTTCGACGGCATCTACACCGACGCGTTCGCGTTCCACGACTCCCTCAGCGCCGAGCAGCAGGCGACCCTGACCTCGGGCGAGGTCACGTCCTGCGCACCCGGCGACGTCTGCGACTTCAGCGCCGGGACCGGCCTCACGGGCGCCGACCTCACCGAGGCGCAGCGCGCGCTGCTGCTGGACCTCATCGCGAACTGGTCCGGCATGGCCGACGCGGAGAGCGCCGCCGCGACCCGCGCCGAGATCGAGGCGACCCTCGACACCACGGTCATCGCCTGGACGGGTGCGACCACCTACGACATGACCACCGGCGACGGCATCTCGTTCTCGATCTCCGGGCCGGACGTCTACGTCGCATTCCAGGCCCAGGACGGCTCCGCCGGAGCGGACGTCGCCGGCGTGGACACCTCCGGCTGGGGCCACGTGCACACCATCTACCGCGACCCCACGGACGACTACGCGGGCAGCGTCACCCAGCAGGCGGCGTCCGGCGGCATGGCCGGCGGTATGCGCGGCGGCGATGGCACGCCGCCCGGCGGCGGCACTCCCCCGACCGACGGCTGACCCGGATGCGTCCGGTGGCGCCGCACCTCCCGGGTGCGCCCGCCAGCGCCCTCCGTGCCCTGTCGCGTCGGTGTCGGGCGGCTGTCGGGCGGCTGTCGGGTCGATGTCGTGGCCCGCGCGGCCGTGGTTCCCTAGCGTGGAGGCCATGAACGAGACACGGATCGTCGACCTCCGCACGCGGCGCGGCTGGACCCAGGAGCGGCTCGCCGACGCCAGCGGCATCACCGTCCGCACGGTGCAACGGCTCGAGGCCGGCAACGACGCGAGCCTCGACACGCTCTCCCGCGTGGCGAAGGCGCTCGATGTCCCGGTGCGGGACCTCTTCGCCACCGTCGACGAGAGCGACTTCGGACGCTCCGTCACCGCGCTCGACGACCGGGCGGCACGGCAGCAGGAGCGTCGGGACACGATCACGGACGGGCTCGAGGCCCTCTACTACGGCATCGGCGCGCTGTTCACGATCGCCGTCATCGTCGGCGTCGCCTCGAGCGCCCTCCCCAACCTCGCGGTGTTCCTCATCCCCGCCTACTGGATCGCCGGATGGCTGCTCTCGCTGTTCCTGTTCCTCGTCGTCCTCAGCCCGCGCCTGGACCGCCGGTACCCGCTTTCGCGCGACCGGAAGGAGCCGGCACCCGACGGTCGTCCGTGATCGGCGTCGACGGGATGCGAAGCGGTCGCGGAACCGGGGAGGAGATCGAGCCCAGGAGGACGGCGGTGCGGCCGGACCCGACCACCGGCCGGGTGGCGCTCGCCCCTCCTCGTCAGCGCTCCGCGGGCGGATCGCCCTTGCGCGCGCTCAGCTCGCGCCCGAGCTGGACGCCGCCCAGGACGACCAGCAGCAAGCCGGCCGCGAGGCTCAGGATCGTCACCCACAGCTCCGCCGAGCCGC
Source organism: Clavibacter sp. MX14-G9D (assembly GCF_032917815.1). Lineage (NCBI taxonomy): Bacteria > Bacillati > Actinomycetota > Actinomycetes > Micrococcales > Microbacteriaceae > Clavibacter > Clavibacter sp. MX14-G9D. The sequence continues at coordinate 45,890 of NZ_JAVCVL010000004.1, forward strand.
CGAAGACGATCACCGGCGTCGCGAACACGAACGTCGCCGCGATGAAGCACCAGACCGCCCGTTGCGGCGGCGTGTCCGGTCTGCCCTGCGTCATGGTCATCCCCCTGTCCTCGCTCCCACGCTAGGACCGCGGCTCGCCGCGCGCGTCCGCCTCCCGACGGAACCCGGATCGGCAGACGACCCGTACCCGGGACGCCGACGTGGCCGCCTCGTGGACGAACAGGGGGCTGTCGCCCACTCCGGCGAGCCGCCAGAGTGGGCGCATGTCACCTCGCAGGATGTCCGCCGCCGCGGTCATGACCCTCATCGTGTCGCTCGCCGCGGCCGGCTGCTCCTCGCCTGCTGCGGGACTCAGCGACCTCGAGCGAGACGCGACGACGGACCACCCGGTGCCCGTGGAGGTGTCGGACGACGCCCTCGCGGACCTCGACCTCGACAGCATCCGCTGGGTGGGCGAGCACGACGGCACGGACCTCTGGCTGGCCTCGGGCGCGGAGGACCACGACGCCTGCCTGCTCATCTACCCGGACGCCACGGACTGGGTGGTCGCCTGCGGCGTGGGGCCCATGCAGAGCAGCACCGGCGCCGGCCGCACGTTCGCCGTCGTCCCCGACGGCGCGACCGCGCCGGCGGGCTTCGAGGCCGTGTCCCGGAACGTGTTCGCGTCCTCCTAGCGTTCCGGGGGCATCCGGCCCCGACGGTCGCGGACCGAGTACCGGGGAACCACCGGTTCCCCCTCGCGCTCTTGCGCCTCCGGGGGTGCCGACGCCTACGATCGCCCATGGAGATGGTCAGGGTCAGCGCCGACGTCCGAGCCCCCGCGCGCGTCGTGTGGGACACGATGCTCGCCCGGGACACCTACGAGCAGTGGACGGGCGCGTTCCACGAGGGATCGACGTACGAGGGCAGCTGGGACGAGGGCGCGGAGATCCGCTTCGTGGGCCCGGGTGAGGACGGTCACGCGGGCGGTCTCGTCGGCACCGTCATCGAGAGCAGGCGGGACGAGTTCGTCTCGATCCGGTACGACGGGGAGATCGACCGCGGCACCGTGTCCCGCGAGAGCCCGATCGTCGGCCTCCACGAGTCGTACGCGTTCCGGGAGGCGGACGGGGTCACCACGCTCGACGTCGAGCTCGAGGTCCCCGACGAGTGGGCCGCGAGCATGCGCGAGATGTGGGGCGAGGCCGTCATCGCGCTGAAGCGGCTCGCGGAAGCCGCCTCGGCCTCGAGCGCCTCCGAGCGCTGACGACGGCGATCGCGACGGAGTGCCGGATGCCGCAGCACGAGATCAGGCCGCTCACGCCGGAGACCTACCCCGCCTGGCTCGCGCTGGCGCAGAAGCACGGCGGGGTCTGGGGCGGCTGCTACTGCAGCTACTTCCACGGCGACACGGAGCGGACCATCAAGCGGGAGCACGACGGCCCCGCCTTCAAGGAGAAGCTCGTCGACGAGGGCGTCGCCCACGCCGCCCTCGTCTTCGACGGCGCCGACGCCATCGCGTGGTGCGAGTACGGCACCCCGACGGAGCTGCCGAACATCTACCACCGCACCGAGTACGACCGCGGCGAGACCCGCCCCGCCCCGTGGCGCATCACCTGCTTCTTCGTCGACCGCGACCACCGGCGACAGGGCGTCGCCCGCGAGGCGCTCGACGGGGCCCTCCGCCTGATCGCCGATGCGGGGGGCGGCGAGGTGGTGTCGTTCGCCAACGAGCTCGTACCGGGGAAGAGGACCTCCTCGTCGTTCCTCCACAACGGCACACGGGCCATGTTCGAGAAGGCGGGCTTCACCTTCGAACGCCACCTCGGCAAGCGGAAGACCGTGATGCGCATCACGGTCGCGCCGACGCCCACTTGATCCCCGCGGGACCGCGCTCTCGGTTCGTGCGCTACGTTCGCACTGCACCTCGTGCTGGTTCCGCGGCGTCCCCGCGTGATCGTCGAAGCCCAGGCCGACCTGTCTGCCGATCGATCACCATGCGCCGCGCCGGAGGCCTCGTCGATGACGGCTGCGCACCCTCTCCTGTCCGCGATCGGCGGCTCCGTCCGCTCCCTGACCACCCGGTACCACGAGGTCCTGGTCCTGCCCGGGGCGCGGGGCATCGTCGTCCCGGCCGCCGTCGCCCGACTCGGCGTGGCCATGACCGGGCTCGGCCTGCTGTTCTCCGTCCAGCACGCGTCGGGGTCGTACGCCGTCGCGGGGGCGGCGACCGGCGTCTTCGCCGCGGCGGAGGCGGTCGTCGGTCCGCAGCTCGCCCGACTCGTCGACCGGTGGGGTCAGGGCGCCACGGTCCCGGCAATCGTGGCCGTGCACGCGGCGGCGATGATCGTCGCCCTGGCCTCGGTCGGCTCGGTGCCGACGCTCCTGACGCTCGCCCTCGTCGCCGGTGCCGGCGCGACCGTCCCGCAGCCCGGAGCGCTGTCGGCCGCCCGATGGGTGCACCTCGTCGACGATCCGACGAGGCTCCGCACCGCGTTCGCGCTCGAGGCGAGCGTCAACGACGCGGCGTTCCTCTGCGGCCCGGTCCTCGTGACCGTCGTGAGCACGTCCCTCTCCCCGTGGGCCGGCTCGATCGCCGCCTGCCTGCTGCTCGTCGTCGGGTGCGTCGTCCTCTCCTGCCGCCGGAGCACCGACCCCGGGCCGCGGCGTCGCGAGCGGCACCCGGGCAGATCACGGACGACGTCGCTGCGGACCCCGCGCTTCGTCGCGACGCTGGGGGTGAACGCAGGCCTCGGATGCTTCTTCGGTGCCGTCCCGCTCCTCGTCGCCGCCCGCGCCACGGAGAGCGGCCTCGAGGCCCTCACCGGCGTCGTCCTCGCCCTCTCCAGCGCGGCCAGCATCGTCGCGGGGCTCGCGTACGGATCCCTGCGGCGGAGCCCCCGGCCCCCGGTGGTCCAGCTGGTGGCCGCGGTCGTCCTCGCGGGCGGCGCGGCGGTCGGCGCGCTGTGGCAGTCGCTCCCCGGGTCGGCGCTCATGCTCGTCGTGGGCGGAGCCGCGATCGCGCCGCTGCTCGCGTCGTCGTCGCAGATCGTGCACGCGACGATCGCCCCCGCGGAGCTGACCCAGGGGTTCACGTGGATCAACACCGCCTCCGCCACGGGCATCGCCGCCTCCGCGGCGCTCACCGGCACGCTCATCGCCTCCGCGGGCATCCGCGCCGCGACGGCCGCGCTCGTGGGGCTGGTGCTGATCGCCGTCGTCTCCGCGGCGCTCGCGGCACGTCGTGGGAGGCCCGACGCCGTTCCCGCGGCGTCCCGGTGATCGATGCGCGACCACGTGCGGACGACCGATCGTCCTGACGGCTGACGCGGGGGGTCCGCACCGTCCGTATCGTCGGAGCATGGTCATGATGCGACGGGACGTGCCACTCGTCCTCGGCGCCGTCCTCACGCTCATCGGCGCGGCCGTGACGGTGCTCTACCTCTTCCAGCCGTGGCGGACGTGCCCCTACGACGACACGGCCGCCGGATGCGGGATGCTCGCCGGCGACGCGGTGGTGATGACGGCGGCCATGGCGGTCACGCTCCTCGGCGCGGTGCTGCTCCTCGCCGGGGCGCTCCGGTGGTGGCGGCGCGGCGTCCGCTGAGGGTCACCAGCCAGACGGCCAGCGTGAGCGGGATGAGCAGCTCGGTCAGCGACGGCCGGTCGGTGACGGTGAGGCCGTCCACGAGCCACGTGCAGGTGCGCCCGAGCGGGAACCAGCTCCAGCCCGCGTCCCCGAGGACCGAGGAGCCGGGCGACAGCTCGCAGCCCGTCGTGTCGCCGGACAGCACCTGCTCGGCGAGGACCGAGCCGACCCAGGCGAGCGTCAGGACGCACCACGGCAGGAATCGGAGGCGGGGATCTCGTGCGGCTCGCATCCCTCCACCCTCGCAGCGACGCGGCGTCGGCACGTCCTCCCCGGTGATGATCGGCGGGCCGGCGAGCACCGACGCCTGCCGGGCGGCGATCGAAGCCGTGACCCGGTAGCGTTCTCCGGTGGTCTCCCGCCCGTCGCAGGAGACGCCGCCCGCGGGAGGGGCTGGGCGCCGTGATCGGGTCCGCTCGCGTGGGCGCCGCTCGTGCACGTCCCCGCCGTGCAGATCCGACCCCCGGAGAGAGGGAGGCGAATCCGATGGGAGACGTCGCGCGCTGGCTGTCCCCGCTCCTGCTCGGCGCCGCATGGGGGAGCCTGTGGGCCGCCGTCGCCGCCGGGCGGCAGGGCTCAGCAGAGGCGGTGCCGATCCTCCTGGGCGCGGCGGCCGTCGTCGCGTGCCTCGCGCTCCCGGCGATCGCGATCGCGTCACGTCCCCGGGTGCGGTTCTTCCTCGGCTCCTCGCGGCGCACGTCCGGCGTCATCCTGCTGGTCGTCCTCGCCGTCGGCGGGCCGCGCCTGCTGCTCTCTCGCGAGCCCGTGATCGACGCCGTGACCCTCGTGGTCGTCTCCGTCGCGCTCGCGGCCGTCGCCGCCGCAGCGGTGCAGCACGCGCTGCGACGCGAGACGCCCGACTCCCCCGACGGGCTCGACGGCGACGGCTGACGCCCGCGCGCCCGGGGCGCGCGCGACCGCCGTCACGTGGACGCCCGCACCACCAGCTCCGTCGGCACCCGCTCGATGCCGGTGCGCGCCTGCCCGCCGATGGCGGCGAACAGGGCCGACACGGCCGCCCGTCCGACCGCCTCCAGGCGCATGTCGATCGTCGTGAGGGGCGGGCGGCTGCCGGTGGCCATCAGCTCCCAGTTGTCGAACCCGACGACGGCCACGTCGGTCGGCACGCGCCGGCCGCGGTCCCGGAGCTGGTCGACGACCCCGCGGGCGACCATGTCGCTCCCGCAGAAGATCGCGTCGAAGTCCGTCCCCCGGTCGAGCAGGGCGTCGACGGCATCGTGTCCCGTCGACTCCGCCCACTCCCCCTGGATGGGCTCCGCCGGGGGCCGCAGACCCGCCTCGTGCAGCGCCGCCCGCCAGGCCTGGGCGCGTCGCCCGGTGGCCGCGTACCAGTCGGGGCCCGTGACGTGCGCGATGCGCGTGCGCCCGTGGCTCACCAGGTGACGGACCGCGTCGCGCGCCCCGCCCTCCTCGTCGGGGACGACGGAGAAGTCGGCCGGACTCGTGGACGCGCCGTACGCGTACACGACGGGCACTCCCAGCGGGCCGAGCGACGGCTGGTCGTTGGTGTTGTCGGCGAGCACGATGAGGCCGTCGATGCCGTGCTCCAGCAGGGTGTTGAGCTGGTACGCGCCGCGCACGTCGTCGCCCCGGCTGTCGCACAGGAGCACGGACATCCGCTCCGTCCCGACCGCGTTCTCGGCGCCGAGCAGGACCGGCAGGCTGAGGCGCCCCACCCCGTCCTGCGTCAGCAGGCCCACGGCCCGGGTCGACCCGGACCGGGCCGGTCGGCCGCTCCCCCGCGGCTGGTACGACAGCTCGAGGGCCGCCCGACGGACGCGGATGCGGGTGTCCTCGCTGATCTCCTGGTTCCCGGACAGCGCCTTCGAGACGGTCGAGATGGAGACCTGGGCGCGCGCCGCGACGTCGCGGATGGTCGCTCGGGGCATGGCCGGCCTGCTTTCGGAAGTTTTCGTCGAGGGTGCTTGTCGTAGATCGTATCCCCCACCTAATTTTTCCCTACTGTTTCGCTGCCATGGCGAGGCGGGACCCGCGGTACCCGGCCGCACCGATCGAAGGAGATCCCATGTCCCACCGCACTCGAGCCCGCGGCCTCGCCGGCATCGCGGGCCTCGCCCTCGGCGCCGTCGCGCTGAGCGGCTGCCAGGCCGGAGCCGGGGGCGGGGGCGACGCCGCCCCCGTCACCGCCACCGACGACGGCACCACCATCACCATGTGGACGCGCTCGTCGACGAGCGACTTCACGACGGCCCTGGTGGACGCCTACAACGCCTCGCACGAGAACCAGGTCGACCTGACCGTCATCCCGTTCGACGCCTACCAGCAGAAGGTCGGCTCCGCGGCCGGCAGCGGCCAGCTGCCGGACGTGGTCTCCAGCGACGTCGTCTTCACGCCCAACTACATCCAGCAGGGCATCTTCCGCGACATCACCACCGAGGTCGCGGCGCTGCCCTTCGCGGACGACCTCGCCCCCGGGCACATGTCCGTCGGCGAGCAGGACGGCAAGAACTACGCCGTCCCCCATGACCTCGACCTCTCCGCGATGTTCTACAACAAGGTCCTGTTCGCGGAGGCGGGCCTCGACCCCGAGGCGCCGCCGACGACGCTCACCGGGTGGGTCGAGGCCGCGGAGGCGATCGACGCGCTCGGCGGGGACGTGAACGGCTTCTACTTCGGCGGCAACTGCGGCGGCTGCATGCTCTTCACCACCTGGCCCTCGGTCTGGGCCGGCGGCGGCGAGGTCCTGAACGAGGACGGCACCGAGGCGGAGCTCGACTCCGACGACGCCGGCGACGTGTACGCCCTGTACCGCGAGATCTGGGAGAAGGGGCTCGCCCCGGAGGGCGCGCAGACCGAGACGGGCGCGACGTTCAACCAGGTATTCGCGGACGGCTCCATCGGCATCCAGCCGCTCGGCGCGACGGCCTACGGGTCGTTCGAGCAGAGCGACGCGCTCGAGGTGGGCGTCGCGCCCATCCCCGGTGTCGACGGCGGCACCTCCACCTTCCTCGGCGGCGACACGCTCAGCATCTCCGCCACCAGCGAGGAGGCCGCCGCGGCCTGGGACTTCGTCGCGTGGACCCTCTCCGACGAGGCCCAGACCGACGTCGTCGCGAAGGGCGGCTACCTGCCGGCCCGCACCGACCTCGCGGACAACCAGTACAGCCAGGCGGACCCGAACGTCGCCACGATGACGGCGCTCGTCGAGGTGGGCGAGACGCCGAAGTCGAACGCCTTCGGCGCCACGTTCAACGACGCCAACGGCCCCTGGACGACGTACTTCCGCGACCAGGTGTTCGGCGACGCCGGCAAGCGCGCCGCCGACAACGACGCCATCACCTCCGCCCTCCAGTCGGGCCAGTAGCCCTCCCCCATGCGGCCGCCGCCTCCCCGGAGGCGGCGGCCGGTCACCCCCTCCCGGGAAGGCCCGACCATGACCACCACGACCCGGCTGCCCGCCGCCGCCCCGCGGCCGCAGCCCGCCACCCCGCGCTCCCGCCGTCCGCTCTCCCGCGACACGGCCCGCACCGGGCTTCTCTTCGCGACCCC
>NZ_JAVCVL010000040.1:0-17060 GCF_032917815.1 Clavibacter sp. MX14-G9D
CCGGTGCCCGTCCCCGGGCCGGCGGTCGTCAGCCGGCCTGGCGCGTCAGCCGATGCGGCGGACGGCCACGGGGCCGGTGCGCTGGCGCAGGCCGGCCACGAGGTCCGTCAGCATGGCGGTCGGCTGCAGGCCCACCTCCCGGTCGAGGCGCGCGCGGTAGTCGGCGAAGGCGCGGAGGGCGTCGGACTGGTTCCCCGCGGCCACGTGCACGGCGATGAGGCAGCGCTGGGCCGTCTCCCGGAGGGGGTCCACGTCGATCGCCCGGCGGGCTGCCCGTGCCGCCTCGTGCAGGCGGGCGCGGAGGCGCAGCGCGTCGGACTGGGCCTCGAGGGCGTTGACCCGCAGGTGGCGCCACTCCTCGGCCGCCGGCTCGAGCCAGCCGTCGAACCAGTCGGGCAGGAGAGCCGCACCGAAGAGGTCCACCGCCGCGGGGGAGAGGTCGGCGTCGTCCGGCACGTCGTGCTGCGGTTCGAGCAGGCGGGCCGCGGTCGCACGGGCCGCGCGGAGGTCGACCGCGACGGCCTCGTGCAGCTCCAGGCCGCCGGAGGAGGAGTCCACGATCTCGCGTCCGCCGGAGCCGAGCCGGGCGATGGCGGATCGCAGGCTGGACGCGGCCCGGCCGTCGCGCGCCTCGGGCCAGAGCTGCGCGGCGAGGGTGCCCCGGTCGGCGGGGCGCGTGCGGATGGCGAGCGCGGCGATCAGCCGCCGAGTGCCGTCGGAGAGGGCGACGCCGGTCGGGTCGAGGACGGCGGACCCGGCGTCGTCGGCGCCGAGGCCGGCCACGCGGAAGCCGCCGAGCACCTCGATGCGGATCATCGGATCGTCCCCGGCAGGGCGACCGGCGGGAACCCGAGCGAGGCGCCGGCGGGAGCGGAGGCGGTGCAGCGGCTCGCCGAGCGGACCCTGCCGCGCCGCGCCCCCTGATGCATCACGCACCTCCGTGGGGGTCACATTATCCGTTCGCCCCCTAATCCCCACCAGTGGAGTGCTTTTCGGGCTACCCGCGACGGAACGCCCATCGGCCGGCGATGGGCGCTGCGTCGTGCGATCCGCTGTGCGGCTAGCGCTGGGCGGAGCGGCGGCGTGCGTTCAGTCCGAGCCCGAGCGCACCCAGGACGAGGGCCGCCAGGCCCCAGCCGATGGTGGGCGTCGGGTCGTAGCCGGTCACCGGCAGGGACCCACCGGGCGTCGTGCCGCCGGGCACGACCGGAGCGACCGGCGTGCGGGTGGCGGACGGTGTGGCCGACGGAACGGGCGTGCCGGTCGTCGGGGTAGGCGTCGGGGCGGAGGCCGTCGGCGTCGGGGCGGACGCCGTCGGAGTCGGGACCCCGGGGGTCGGGACGGGGACGGTCGCGGTGGGCGTCGGCGCGGTCGCCGTGGGGGTGGGTGCGGTGGCGGTCGGGGTCGGCGCCGTGGGCGTCGGCACCGGGGCGGTGGCCGTGGGCACCGGGACGGTCGGCGTGGGAGCCGGGACGGTCGCGGTGGGGGTCGGTGCCGTCGGCGTGGGGACCGGGACGGTCGCGGTCGGGATCGGCGCCGTGGGCGTCGGGACCGGCGCGGTGGCCGTCGGGGTGGGAGCGGGCGGCGTGGGCTCGACGGTGGGCTCGACGGTCGGGGCCACGGTGGGCTCGTCGGTCGGGGCGATCGTGGGCTCGACGGTCGGCTCGTCGGTCGGGGCGACCGTCGGCTCGTCGGTGGGTGCGACGGTGGGCTCGTCGGTCGGCACGACCGTGGGCTCCTCGGTCGGCTCGACGGCGGGCGTCACGAAGTTGCGGATGACGGTGGTGCAGCGGATGATGCTGCCGGCGGCCGCGGATCCGTTGCACTGGTCCACGGGGACCCGGAGCGCCGAGGACGTCGTGGAGGACGTGGTGACGGTGCACTCCACCGTGCTCCCGCCGCCGTTGCCCGAGCCGTTGCACTGGGTGACGTCCGCGTTCGTGGTGGACGACTCCGGGTTGCAGGCGGATGTGCCCCCGCCCTCACCGGAGCCGACGCACTGGTTGACCGTGGCGGCGGTGGTGGTGCTCTCGCCGACGATGTTGTTCGTGATGTCGACCGTGCAGATCACGTTGCTGCCGCCCGCGGCGACCGCATTGCACTGCTCCACCGCGTTGACGATGATGCCGTCGCGCTGCGACACCGACGTGGTGCAGAGGGGCGCTCCCGCGGCTCCCTGGCAGACGGTGGTGGTGACGGTGGACGAGCCCACCTGCGTGGCGATGTCGATGTCGTTGACGACGGTCACGTCGCACCGGACCTCGACGCCGGCGCCGGTCGGCGTCGAGTTGCACTGCGACGCGGTCTCGAGGGAGACGGCGGCGGATGCGGTCTGCACCTGGCCGGTCATGCCGACGACGGCGACGAGCGCGATGAGCGCGGCGCCCGCGGAGGCGAGGACGCGCGCGCGGATGCGCCGGCGGGGGCGGGTGGTGGTGGTGGCGTTCCCGGGTGATGCGAGGTGTCTCGGCACGGTGCTCCTTCTTCCCCGCCAGGGTGCCCGCGGGTCCGCGACCGCCCTGCGACGCGGGCGTGACGCGGGCGTGACGCGCGGCGCGGCGCGGACGCCGATCCGCGGGGCGACGGGGATGCGCGATTCATTACGGCGCACCCGCGGGAACGGCGACGAGGGCCGGTCCTCAGCGGATCGGCCCTCGTCGTCGTGCTGCGCGCGTCATGCGCGCGTGTCTCGCCTACTTGTTGGCGCGGTACTCCTCGAGCAGGTCGGCGGAGATGCGCCCGCGCTCGGAGACCTTGTGGCCGTGCTCACGGAGCCACTCGCGCGCGGCGCCCAGGTCCTCCTTGGGAGCGCTGGAGGAGGAGCGGCGCGCGCCGCCGGCAGCTCGGCCCGACGAGGCGCGACCGACGCGCCGAGCGCGGTCGACGTACGTGTCGAGCGACTCCCGGAGCTTGGCGGCGTTGGCGTCGCTCAGATCGATCTCGTAGTTCACGCCGTCGAGCGAGAAGGGGACGGTCTCGCCCTTTCCCTCTTCGATGACGACGCCGTCGATGTCGTCGACGAGCGTGGTGACAACCTTGCGAGCCACGTCTCTCCCTCTCATTTGCAGATGATGCACCGGATGATGCGACGTCCGTCACGATACCGCCTTTCCCGGTGAATTCCGTACGACCACGCGAATGGGATGTGGAAATGCGTGGGATACCGGGATCCATGCGCTGCGCATGCATTCCCCTGGCGGCGACATCATGTCGTCGGACGATTCACGGTGCGGCGCGGGGAGACGGAATGCATTCCGCATCGGCGGCCACGGAATCTCCCCATATGCGGAATAGTGCGCACGACGCGGAATGCGCGTCTCGGCATGCGGGAGGCCCCGCTGAGCGATGTTCCGCAGGCACTCCCGGTGCGATCGTCGGCAGGCGCGGGGGCGTGGGCGGGCTCGGTGCACGCGGGCGGCCACGAGGGGGGGGGGGGCGGGGGGCGCGGCCTCGAACGGGGGCTCCTGGGCGGTCGGGAGCCTGCCTAGCCTGAGGGGATGAGCGCTGCCGCCGGCTGGTACGAGGACCAGGACCCCCGCTTCGTCCGGTGGTGGGACGGCGTGCAGTGGACCGATCACGTCCATCCGCGACAGGACGGCGCGCCTGCCGCCGCGGAGGAGCGTGTCGCCGACGCCGCACCCGCCGTCGAGCACCTCTCGAGGCGGGACGCCCGGCGGCGCGCGGCCGATGCGGAGGCGCGCGTCGCCGAGCTCGAGGACCTGGTCCGGCGCCACGGGATGCGCGCGTTCGACGAGGTGGACGACTACCGGGCGCACGCGCGGGCAGAGGCCGAGGCCGTTCGACGCACCGGGGAGCAGGCCGCCGAGTCGCTCGTCGCCTCGGCGCGGTCCGAGCGCGACGGGATGCTGGCGGACGCGGAGGCGGCCAGGCTCCGCGCCGAGGAGGAGCTCCGGGCGGTGGACGACGCCATCCACGAGCGCATCCAGGCGCGCCTGGCGCTGGACGACGAGATCGCGGCCGCGCGCAGCCGGCTCGTCGAGGTCACCGCCACGGCGGAGCTGCAGGAGGTCGGCCTGTTCGACTACGAGCACCCGGCGGAGTCGTCCGCCGAGCTCGCCTCGCGCCTGGAGGCGCTGCGCTACGCGATCAAGAACCGGGTGCGCGACAAGCTGGCGGTGACCGCCACATCGGGATTCACGTTCAACGGCTCCGAGGCCCAGGGGCGGAAGTTCGTCGGCGACATGTCGAAGGTGCTCCTGCGCGCCTACAACGCCGAGGCGGAGAACGCGGTCAAGGCGACGAGGGCCGGCAACCTGCACGTCGCGCAGACGCGCCTCTCCCGAGCGGCGGAGCAGATCGCGCGGAGCGGCACGATGATCGACCTGCGCATCCAGGACGGATACCACGAGCTCCGGCTGGAGGAGCTCCAGCTCGCGAGCGCGCACCTGCGGGTGCTCCAGGCGGAGAGGGAGATGGAGCGGGAGCGCCGGGCGGAGCTGCGCGAGCAGGCGAAGGCCTCGGCGGAGCTGCAGGCGGAGCACGACCGCTTGGACAAGGAGCGCGCGCACTACGCGGCGACCCTCGCGGCGCTCGAGAGCAAGGGCGACCTCGAGGGCGCGGCGCGCATGCAGGCGCGCATCGACGACGTGGACCGCGCGCTCGTCCAGGTCGACTACCGGGCGGCGAACGTCCGTGCGGGGTACGTCTACGTCATCTCGAACGTCGGGGCCTTCGGCGAGCGCATGGTGAAGATCGGCATGACGCGCAGGCTCGAGCCGATGGACCGCGTCGTCGAGCTCGGAGACGCCTCCGTGCCGTTCCGCTTCGACGTCCACGCGCTCTTCTTCGCGGACGACGCGGTGGGAGTGGAGGCCATGCTGCACCGCACGTTCGCGGAGCACCGCGTGAACCGCGTCAACCTCCGGCGGGAGTTCTTCTACGTGACCCCGGACGAGGTGCTGGACGCCCTCCAGGCGCACGCGGTGGAGATCGTCGAGTTCGCCCTGCACCCGGCGGCGGAGGAGTACCGCGCCAGCCGGGCGCTCGAGGCGCAGGGGCCCGTTCCGGTCGCCGCCGTCTGACCGTCCGCTGTCCGCATGCCCTGGGGGGCCGCCCCGGACGCGGGCGGCCGTCGGCATCGCCGCGCGCCGGAGGGGTCTCGAGACCCGTCGGCTGCCCCGTGTCGGACGAGCGCAGGAGGAGGCTGGAGGGCCGGGGCGACCGGGGCTCCGCTCTCGTGCCCGGCGGGCCCGTCCTACGTCGTCGGGATGTAGCGGCGGAGGTGCTCGCGCAGCGCGGGATCGACGACGTGCACGAAGGTCCCTCTGATCCCCCGCGTCATGAGCACCGCGTAGATGTTGCTGATGAGCAGCCGCAGGTCGTCGTCGGAGAAGGCGATGCCGAGCGTCGGGTTGTTCTCCTGGCCCTTCTTGTCGAAGTAGGAGCCCCGATCCATGACCAGGAGGCCCCTCTCCACGTCGTAGCGGAGATCCGACCCGATGATGACGCCGGCGTAGTTGAGGTCGTACCCCTGCACGGTGTGGATAGAGCCGACCTCCTCCAGCGCATTCGACGATGCGATCCAGTCGCGCTGGGTGCTGTTCCAGCGCGCGCGGTAGTCGCCGATCACGATGTCGAACGCACCGGGGTCCCTCCTCGACACCCACTCCCATGCGTAGCCCGCCACCATGCGCGCGAGCCCGTGCTCCCGGTCGCGGTCGCGGATGGCCGCGTGCATGTCTCCCACGTCGTCGAACATGCGGAACTCGTAGTCGCTGAGAGCATCCGGCGTCAGCGGCGACTCCGCACGCGGGCTCGGCGTCGCGCCGAGGATGCGCCGGACGTGCCCGACGTAGTCCGTCCCCGCCCTCACGCGCATCTGCGACATGAGCGGCTGCCATCGGCGATCTCGTCGGGCCTCGGCGATGACGCCGTCGATGGTGTCCGCACCGAGGTCGGCGGGTCGTATGCTCTGAGCGGGGTCGAGCATGAGGATCCGATGCGTGCTCTTCGCGCGGATCCAGTCCAGCTGCGTCCTCTGCTTGTCGTCGTCCCCGAAGAGAGCGACGGTGATGTCCTCGAACTTGCGGTTCAGCGGCCCGGAGGCCTGGTTCGCCCGGCGGTTCAGGCGATGCGCCTCATCGACGACGAGGAGGTCGAAGCGGGTCGCGCTCTCGCCGACCTGGAAGGGCGTCAGCACCTCCACCCCCTGCAGGCCCGGCGTCCGCCGGAACACCTTCCTGGCGCTCTCGCGCAGGGACTGCTGCGGGATGACGAACCCCGTGCGCATCCCCTGGAGCGCTTCGCGATTCTCCCCGAGGAAGAAGTCGGCGAAGACGGAGTCGGCGTCGAGCGCGTCGTCGACCGGGAGCCGCCCGATGTCGGCGATCAGCTTGAGGAGGTAGATCCCCATCACGGTCTTGCCGGCGCCGGGCTCGCCCTGGATCACCGTCGTGCTCTCCATCCCCGTCTGCCGGTCCGACACCAGCCCCTCGAGCACCTGCTCCAGCGCGAGCTCCTGGTCCGGCGACAGCGCCTTGAACGGAGACAGCTTGAACAGGTCGTCGTTCTCGATCTCCGCGATGGAGCGGTGGAAGAGCCCCTCTCTGCGGAGCTCCTCGAAGACGCGCTCGAACTCCGCGGTGTAGGAGACGCGGTCGTAGTAGTCCGCGTTCGTGATCCCGATGTTGCGATTCAGGACGGTGTAGACGCCGTCACCGGAGAAGAGGTCGATGAGCCGCGACTCGAAGTCCAGGCACGCGGACTTGTTGGCGTTCTCGCCGACGATGATGCGGGCTGTCGCAAGATGACCGCGTTCCTCGGACTTGAGGTGCTGGGCGAGTCGTGCGGCAGCCCGCAGCGACTCCCCGACGTATATCTCGTCGGGCGCGCGACCCCCGGCCCGCTTCCCCGCGGGTGGGCCGTCGAGGACGTACACCACAGGCCAGTTCGAGTTGCGCGGATGCTCCGCTCCCCATCGAGCGACCGTGTCGCTGGAGAGCTCGACCCGACGGACGTCAAAGCGCGTCATACCGGGTGCTGCGTCCGCGGGCCTTGCCGACGGGGTACTTGGCCCGAGTGACGGCCAGCTTCTCCCGCACGATCTCGTCGGGGTCGAGGCCCAACCGCTCCGCGAGCAGCAGGCAGTAGGTGAGCACGTCGGCCAGCTCCCCCTCCACCTGAGCGGGATCCCCGTCGGCGTCCCACTGGTAGCACTCGAGCAGCTCGCCGGCCTCGATCGCGATGCTCTTGGCCAGGTTCTCCGGCGTGTGGAACTGCGCCCATTCGCGTTCGGCGACGAAGGCCGCGAGCTCGTCGCGCACGTCCCGGCTGGCCATGCGGTCACGGTATCAGGGCGGCGGGCGCAGGCCAGGGCGCCGGACTCCCCGCCCACGGCCCCCAAGACTGGGGGCGATCAGGTCTCCATGACAGCGCATGGACCTCCGTATGGTCGGGAGCACCGAGACGAGGGAGTCCCCATGGAATTCGCCGAACGCCTGGCCGCACTGGCGCTGAAGGTGCGCAACCAGCGTGACGCCATACAGACGGAGGAGGCGACGAAGAACGCGTTCATCATGCCGTTCATCTCCACGATCCTCGGATACGACGTGTTCAACCCGCTCGAGGTGGTCCCCGAGTTCACGGCGGACCTCGGCCTCAAGAAGGGCGAGAAGATCGACTACGCGATCATGCGCGACGGCGAGGTCCAGATCCTCATCGAGTGCAAGAAGTCCACGGAGCCGCTGAAGATCGAGCACGCCTCGCAGCTCTTCCGCTACTTCGCCGTCACGAACGCCCGCATCGCGGTGCTCACCAACGGCGAGGTCTACCACTTCTACACGGACCTCGACGCGCCGAACCGCATGGACGAGAAGCCGTTCCTCGTGCTCGACCTCGCCGACATCGACGAGACGCTGCTCCCCGAGCTCATGAAGCTCACCAAGGACGTGTTCGACCTCGACTCGATCATCAGCGCCGCGGGTGAGCTCAAGTACGTGGGCGCGCTGAAGCGGGCGATCACCGCGGAGTTCCGCGAGCCGACCGCGGAATGGGTGAAGCTCCTCACCCGCCGCGTGTACGAGGGGTCGTTCACCGAGAAGGTCCGCGAGCAGTTCACGACGCTCGTCGGGAAGGCCTCGAAGCAGTACCTCAACGAGCAGGTGAACGACCGCCTGAAGACGGCGCTCGGGGCACCCGCGTTCCCGTCGGCGCCGATCGCGCCGTCGACCGACGTGATCACCAGCGAGGAGGCCGTCGTGGCGGACCTCGACCGCGACACGGAGATCGAGACGACGCTCGAGGAGCTCGAGGGCTACCAGATCGTCAAGGCCATCGCCTGCAGCGAGGTGAAGCCGCAGCGCGTCGTGCACCGGGACGCGAAGTCCTACCTGGCGATCCTGCTCGACGACAACAACCGGAAGCCGATCGCCCGCCTGCACTTCAACGGCAAGAAGCAGAAGTACCTCGGCCTCTTCGACGCGCACAAGGTCGAGACGCGGCACCCCCTCGGGTCGCTCGACGAGATCTACGCGCACGCGGACGCCATCCGCGAGGCGATCCGGGCGCATGCGGGCGAGGCGATCGGCGCATAGGTCCGCGTCGGACCGGAGGTGCCCCTGGAGGGACTCGAACCCCCAACCCTTTCCTTAGGACGGAACTGCTCTTCCATTGAGCTACAGAGGCTGACCGGCCCATGGTAGCGGAGCGGGGACCGGGTGTCGGGGCCCGCGGTCCCGGCGCGACGGCCGCCGGGAGCACGCCGTCACGACCGACCCCGCCGCGCGGTGCCGGTGGTCGACGCGGCTCCCGGATCCGCTCCCGCGCCGCCCTGCCTGCCGGTTTCCCCACCCGACGCGTCGTACTGTTGCCGGGTGTGGCGTGCCAATGAACGATCCGACGACGACGACGACCTGCTCTCCGGGTTCGCCGCCGAGCCTCTTGAGGACCCCCACGTGAATGCTTCCCACAACGGCACCAGCCCCCACGACCTCCGCGTCGGCGACGTGCACCTGGGGAGCGGCAACGTGGCCGAGCCCCGCTGGCGCGAGTGGCGCGAGCAGCTGGCCGGCATCGGCGGCCCCTCGCCGCTCCTCCACTTCGTGGACGCGCAGGGCTCCCGCATCGAGCTGAGCACCACGCACCCGGGCGGCCTCGCGCAGTTCATCACGGGCAAGACGACGCTGCTGTCGTCCCTCATCCGCGACGAGCTCGCGCTCCGGAGCGCCCGCAAGGCGGCGAACCGCATCACCCAGAAGGGGATCGAGCTGGTCTCCGCGCGGGGCATCGAGTCGATCCACCTGGCCATCGGCCTCGCCGAGTGGCGCTTCGCCGACGAGCAGTTCCGCGCGCCGGTGCTCCTGCGCCCGCTCGCGATCCGCCGCCACGGCAGCGACTACGAGGTGCGCCTCAAGGGCCAGCCGTTCCTCAACCCGGCGCTGGCACGGGCGCTCGAGGAGCAGTTCCAGATCACGCTCGACGCCGACTCGTTCGTCGCGCTCGCCGTGCAGAACGGCGCCTTCAAGCCGCAGCCCGTCATCGACCGCCTGCGCGGCCTCACCTCGCACCTGCCGGCCTTCGCCGTGCAGCCGCGCCTCGTCGTCTCGTCCTTCGCGGAGGTCGGCCGGGCGCTCGCCGAGGACGCCGCCGACCTCGAGCACCTCGTCATCGACGCCATCGCCGGCAACCCCACCGCCAAGTGGGGGGTGGGCGAGTCGTATGCGCCGGTGGACCCGATCCCGCAGGACCAGCGCCCGCCCGTCACCGACACGCTGCTGCTCGACGCGGATCCCGAGCAGGAGTACGTCATCGCGCAGATCAACGCGGGCAACTCGCTCGTGGTGACCACGCTGCCCGGCACCGGCGGCACGCAGACCATCGTCAACTCCATCGGCTGCCTCGTCGCGCAGAACAAGCGCGTGCTCGTCGTGAGCCCGCGCGCCTCCTCCCTGAAGGGCATCGGCCAGCGCCTCGCCGACGTCGGTCTGCCGGGACTGGCGGTCGCGCCCAGGTCCCTCAAGCGCGACGTCGTGCAGTCCATCGTGCGCAACGAGAAGGCGGCCCCCGCGCAGACCGCCGAGGTCGACGACGCGCTCGTCCGCCTCCGCCACGTGCTGCTCGACTACCGGTTCGCGCTCGGCCGTCCCGACCGGGACCTCGGCGTCTCCGTGCTCGACGCCCTCGGTGAGCTCTCCCGCCTCGCGCTCCTGCCGAGCCCGCCGGCGACGACGGCGCGCCTCACCCGCGACGCCGTGACGGCCATCGCGCACGACCGCGCGAGCGCCGCCGCCTCCCTCGTGAAGGCCGCGAGTCTCGGCGAGTTCCGCTACGGTCCGGGCGACTCGCCCTGGTACGGCGCCACGTTCTCCACGAGCGCCGCCGCCACGCACGCGCACGACCTCGCCAAGCAGCTGTCCGCCGACGGCCTGCCGCGCCTCGTGGAGCGCGCCGACGAGCTCATCGGGCAGACGCGGATGCGCGCGTACAGGTCCATCGACGAGCTCGGCGTGTACCTCCGCCTCCTGCTCGACGTCCGCGAGACGCTCGACAAGTTCCAGCCGGTCGTGTTCGACCGGTCGCTGAGCGAGATCATCGCGGCCACCGGATCCCGCCGCGACGCCCCCGAGATGACGAGCATCACCCGCCGTCGCCTCCGCAAGCTCGCCCGCGAGTACGTGCGCCCCGGCGTCCACATCTCCGACATGCACGAGAGCCTGAAGGCGATCCAGAAGCAGCGGATCCTCTGGCAGCGCTACGTCGCGGTCGGCTCGACCCCCGAGGTCCCGCGCGGGATCTCGGACGTGCACGCGCGCTACCAGGAGGTCGCCGCCGACCTGAGGGTGCTCGACGAGCCGCTGAGCATGGTCACCCGTCCGACGCCGCTCGCGGAGCTGCCCGTCGACGAGCTGCGGGAGAAGGTCGCCCAGCTCGCCGAGGACAGCGAGGTGCTGCAGAACCTGCAGGAGCGCACGTCGCTCCTCGCCGACCTCCGCCGCCTCGACCTCGACCCGCTGCTGCACGACCTCTCCGACCGCCACGTGCCGCAGGAGGCCGTCGCCGCCGAGCTGGAGCTCGCGTGGTGGCAGTCCGTGCTCGAGCAGATGCTCGCGGGCGACAAGGCCCTCCTCAACGCGAACACGAGCGTGCTCGACCGCCTCGAGTCGGACTTCCGGCTCGTGGACGAGGCGCACGCCACGGCCAGCGCCGGCCTCCTCGCCTGGCAGCTCGCGGAGACGTGGAAGATCGGCGTCGTCGACTGGCCCGAGGAGGCGCACCACCTGCGCCAGCTGCTCGGCGGATCCGCCCCCGTCGACGCCGCGGCCCTGCACCACTCCGCGCCGCACCTCTCTCGCACCATCGCGCCGGTCTGGCTCGCGTCGCCCTACGAGGTGCCGGCCATCACGGACGAGATGCCGTTCGACGCCGTGTTCCTCGTGGACGCCGGCGCCATGACGCTCGCGGAGGCGCTCGGCGGCATCCGTCGCGGCAAGCAGACCGTGGTGTTCGGCGATCCCGTCACGCAGACGCCGTCGCCCTTCACCATCGCGGTGGTCCCGAAGCCCGAGCGCTCGACGCCGCAGCTCGCGGACGACGACTCGACGCTCGAGGAGCGCCACGCCGACTCCGCGCTCGCGCGCCTCGGCGAGCTCCTGCCCACGCTCTCCCTCACGCGCAGCTACCGCGCGGGCGGCGAGGACCTCGCCGAGCTCGTCAACCGCCGCTTCTACGGCGGCCGCATCCAGTCCCTCCCGTGGGCGGGCACCTTCCTCGGGCACGGCAGCCTGTCGCTCGACTTCGTCGCCGACGGCCACGGCATGCCCGACGAGGACACCGGGGCGGTCGAGAGCGTCGACGCCGAGGTGATCCGCGTGGTGGAGCTCGTCCTCGACCACGCGAGCCACCGCCCCCGCGAGTCGCTCATGGTCATCACCGCCAGTGCCCGGCACGCGGTGCGCGTGCAGCAGGCCGTCCTCCACGCCGCCGCCAAGCGCAGCGACGTCACCGAGTTCTTCATCGGCGACCGCGCGGAGCCGTTCATGGTCGCGACGCTCGAGCAGTGCGTCGCCCAGAGCCGGGACCGCGTGATCTTCTCGGTCGGCTACGGCCGCACCCCGCACGGCCGCGTGCTGTCGAACTTCGGCTCCCTCGCGGCGCCCGGCGGGGAGCGCCTGCTCGCCGTCGCGATGACCCGCGCGCGCCGCTCGATGGTGGTCGTGTCCTGCTTCCAGCCCGGCGACATCGACCAGGACCGGATGAAGCACGGCATCGTCGCGCTCGCCCAGATCCTCTCGGAGGCGGAGGCCCGCTTCCGGGAGGACCCGATCCCGGACGACGGCGACGCCATGCTGGTCGACCTCGCGCGTCGGCTGGAGGGGCTGGGGCTCGCCCCCGCCCTCGGGCACCGGGACAAGCTCGGCCTCGTCGCGTCGTACGGCGGCCGGGCCATCGCCATCGAGACGGATCCGGTGGTCAACCAGACGAGCCTCCGCGAGTCGCTGCGCCTGCGTCCCGAGATGCTGAAGCGCCTCGGCTGGCACTACCTCCGCGTGCACTCCTTCGAGCTGTTCGCGGATCCGGACGCCGTCGCCCGCCGCATCGCCACGGCCCTCGGCGCGATCTCCGACGCGCACCCGATCACGGCTCCCGTCGAGGTCCAGCCGGGCGCGCACCGGGCGGAGTGATGCCGGAGCGCGACGCGTCGGACGTACCGGAGGCCGCGGTCCCCGAGCCGACGGGCGCAGGTGAGGGGGAGCGGCGACCGGTCCGCCGATCGCGTCGGGCCTCGACCGCGCCGGTCCCCGGATCCGACCCCACCCCGCAGGCCGACGTCCACGAGGCCGCGGTGCGCGCCGCCGAGGACGCGCCGCAGCGCTGGGGCGACGCGCCGGCCGCGTCGGACGCGAACGACGACCGCCTCCGGCTCGACCGCCCGCCCCACTGGGGCTGACGGTCGACGCCGGAGGCGGTCGGACCGTGCGGATCGCGCGCTAGGCGGGCTTCCCGGGCTCGGCCACGTGCTGGCCGGTGGACGACGGGATCGTGTGCGCGCCCTCGGGCGACGGCTTCCCGGCGAGCAGGTCGCGGATCTCGATGAGCAGCTCGGCCTCGGTCGGCGGCACGTCCTTCGGCGTCGCCTCCTCGGCGGCCTTCTGCTTCGCGAACGCGACCTTCTTGAGGTGGTTCACGGGCAGCACGAGCGCGAAGTAGACGACGGCCGCGACGATGAGGAAGTTGATCAGCGCCGCGAGCACCGCGCCGAACAGCAGGGTCGCCGGCTCGCCCGATGCGGTCGGGATGTCGACCTTGAACGCGTCGGCGAGCGTCGACGCATTGAACAGCGCCCCGATCAGCGGGTTGAAGACGGACGTGACGATCGCGGTGACGATGGCGGTGAATGCCGCGCCGATGACGACGGCGACCGCGAGGTCGATGACGTTCCCACGGAGGATGAACTCCTTGAAGCCCTTCACGGGTGCTCCTGTCAGGCAGGCCGCCCGATCAGGTGGACGGCGACGACGATCCCGACCCGGATGAGCTGGGACCCGAGGGGTTCCTCGGGGTCACCGTACCGGAGCCCTGGCCCGTGGACCCGGAGCCGGAGGGACCGGATCCCGAGCCGGACGAGTCCGACGAGCCGCCGCCGGAGGAGGACGGCTCCTTCTTCGCCGCGGAGCCGGAGTCGCCCGACCCCGAGGACGCCGCGGCGTCACCCGACGAGGACGAGGACGAGGAGGACCCGGACGACGACCGCGACCGCTTGGCCGCGTCCTCGGTGCGCGAGTCGTTGCGGTAGAAGCCGCTGCCGGTGAAGCTCACGCCGACGGCGGCGAACAGCTTCCGGAGCTTGCCGCCGCACACGGGGCACTCGGTGAGGGAGTCGTCGGTGAACGCCTGCACGATGTCGAAGGCGTTGCCGCACACCGTGCAGCGGTAGGAGTACGTGGGCATGGGTCCCTAGAAGGAGTGGATGAGGGTGGGGGTCACGATGCCGTCGACCGGCATGTCGTGCTTCTCCCGCGGGAGCTCGTCGACGAACTCGGCGTCGAACACCACAGCGTAGACCGGGGGGCAGGCCTCCATCGAGCCGAGGGTCTTGTCGAAGTAGCCGCGGCCCCAGCCCATGCGCATGCCGCCCTGGTCGACCGCGGCGGCCGGCACGACGATGAGGTCGACGTCGTTGATGGCGATCGGGCCGAGCAGCTCGCCCACCGGCTCGGGCAGCCCGAAGAGCCCCTCGGTCTCGGTGCCGTCGCTCACGACCCAGTCGAGCAGGCCGTCGTTGCGCGACACCGGCAGGAGCACCTGGCGCCCGTCGGCGTGCAGCCACTGGAGGAAGGGGCGCGTCGTCGGCTCGTCGACCGTGGACAGGTAGCAGGCCACCCGGCGGGCGTCGTGATCGGCCACGAGCTCCGTCAACCTGCTGGTCAGGCCGTGGGCGGCCTCGTCGCGCTCGGTGGAGGTCATCTGCCGACGACGCTCCCGCAGCTGGGCGCGGAGGGCCCTCTTCTCGTTCCCGACATCGCTCGGCATGGGTCGAGTCTAGGTATGTTCGCCCGCTACGCTCGATCGCATGGTCACCCACATCACGAAGGCCGTCATCCCCGCCGCGGGACTCGGAACGCGATTCCTGCCCGCGACGAAGGCGATGCCGAAGGAGATGCTGCCGGTCGTCGACCGGCCCGCCATCCAGTACGTGGTGGAGGAGGCGGTGGGAGCGGGGCTCCACGACGTCCTCATGATCACGGGCCGCAACAAGACGGCCCTCGAGAACCACTTCGACCGCAACGCCGAGCTCGAGGCGACCCTCCAGCTCAAGGGCGACGACGCGAAGCTCCGCAAGGTGAACGAGTCCACCGACCTGGCCGACATGCACTACGTGCGCCAGGGCGACCCGAAGGGCCTCGGCCACGCGGTGCTGCGCGCCGAGATGCACGTCGGCCGCGAGCCGTTCGCCGTGCTCCTCGGCGACGACATCATCGACAAGCGCGACGTGCTCCTCTCCCGCATGATCGAGGTCCAGCTCGAGCGCGGCTGCTCCGTCGTCGCGCTCCTCGAGGTCGACCCTTCGCAGACCCACCTCTACGGCGTCGCCACGGTCGAGGAGACGGACGACGACGACGTCGTGCGCATCACCGGCATGGTCGAGAAGCCCGCCGCCGGCACCGCGCCGTCCAACCTCGCCATCATCGGCCGCTACGTGCTGCGCCCCGAGGTCTTCGACGTGCTCCACAAGACCGAGCCCGGCAAGGGCGGCGAGATCCAGCTGACCGACGCCCTCGAGAAGATGGCCGCCGCGCCCGAGTGGACCGGTGGGGTGTACGGCGTCGTGTTCCGCGGCCGTCGCTACGACACCGGCGACCGGCTCGACTACCTGAAGGCCATCGTCCAGCTGGGCGTCGACCACGAGGACCTCGGCGAGGGCCTCCGCGAGTGGCTGCCCGAGTTCGTCAAGACGCTCGAGCGCTGATCCGCGCTCCGGGCGCCCGGGCGCGGCACGACGACCAGCCGGGGAGCGCGATCCCGGAAGCCGGCCGACCCGGCGCCCGCGGCGAGGCCTAGGGTGGGGGACGTGCCGCAGACCGTACCCACCATGCGGGACGGGCGCATCTCCGTCCGGCCCATCCGGCTCCGCGACTCGCGGAGCCTCGAGCGCTCGCTGCTCGACAACCGGTCATGGCTCCGCAAGTGGGAGGCGACCAGCCCCTACGCGCCGATGGCGTTCGACACGCGTGCCAGCATCCGGTCGCTGCAGGCCAACGCCCGCGCGGGGCTCGGGGTGCCGCTGGTCATCGACTACGACGACGAGTTCGCGGGCCAGCTGAACGTGTCGTCCATCGCCTACGGGTCGCTCTCCAGCGCGACCATCGGCTACTGGGTCGGGCAGGAGTTCGCGGGCAGGAACGTCACGCCCACGGCGGTCGCCCTCGCCACCGACTACTGCTTCACCACGCTCGGCCTGCACCGGATGGAGATCTGCATCCGCCCGGAGAACGCGCCCAGCCTCCGGGTCGTCCAGAAGCTCGGCTTCCGGTACGAGGGGCTCCGCCGTCGCTACATCCACATCAACGGCGACTGGCGCGACCACTTCTGCTTCGGCCTGGTCGTCGAGGAGCTCTCCACCAGCGTGCTCGCGCGCTGGAAGGAGGGCGGCGTCGACCCCGAGTGGTCCCGCGTGCCCGAGGCCGACGTCGAGGCGGCCGCGTCGCCGCTCGCGGTGCAGCGCCGCATCTGACCGGGACGCGTCCCGTCGCGCCGCATCCGACCGCACCGCGTCCTCCCGCATCGCGTCCGACCGCGCGGCAGCCGGCCCCACCGCAGCCAGCCCCGTACCTGCGGATGCGCCGGTCCGGCCGTGGACACGCGGCGCGCTTCCCGCGTCGCGCGCACCGGACCTCCTAGCCTCGTGATCATGCAATCCGGCGGCATCATCATCGCGCTCTCCGCGGTGCTCTGGCTCGCCTACCTCCTGCCCACGTGGCTGCACCGGCGCCAGTACATGGCGACCGAGCGCAACGCCGTGCGCCTCCAGCAGACCCTGCGGATCCTGGCCGAGACGGCCGAGGTCCCCGACGCGGTGCGTGCCGAGACCCGTGCCCGCAGCGTCGTCGAGCATCAGCGCGCCCTCCGTCGGGCCGCCGAAGAAGCCGAAGCCGCCGCGCGTGCGCGAGACGCCGCCGCCCAGCGCGCCCTACCGAAAGTGGCCCCCGTGACCGCATCGTCGCCCTCCGCCGCCACGCGCCTCCGCCGCAGCCGCCTCGCCGCGACCGTGGTGCTCGCCCTCGCCCTCGTCGGCGTGGTCGTCGGCCTCACGCAGGTCGCCGCGGCCGGCGCGTGGACGCTCCTCGTGATCTCCTCGCTCGCCACCTTCGGCTCGCTCGCCTTCCTGCAGCGCATGTCGCAGGTCGCCGCGGCGCGCCGGCTCCAGGCGCCCGAGGCGCGGCCCCTCCCGCGCACGGGCTTCACGGACTTCCACGAGGCGGCCCCGCCCGCGGCCGAGCCGGTGGCGGAGCGCGAGGAGGGGGAGTCCTGGACCCCCGTGCCCGTGCCGAAGCCGCTCTACCTGTCGCGGTCGCAGGCGCCGGGCCCGCGTCCCGGCGCGGGTC
>NZ_JAVCVL010000400.1:0-915 GCF_032917815.1 Clavibacter sp. MX14-G9D
GTGGGGGGTGTCCTCCTCGGGCTCGAAGGGGGGGTTTCCCCCCCCCCGGCGGGCCGGGGCGCGGGCCCCCCCCCCCCCCCCCGGCCGACGGCGGCCCCCCCCCCTCCCCCGCCGCTCCCGGCGCCCGCCCGCCCTCGTCCGTCCCGGCCCTCATGGGCCCCGGCGGACGGCGCGCAGGCGGGCGCCGCGCTGCGTCCGCGTAGCCTGGATCCCCGTGGACACGGCGACCAACCCCCTCGACGGCACGCGCATCGCCTACCGGGTGTTCGGCGCCCCACCCGGGGCCGGCGGCGCGCACCGAGGCGGCGCGGCACCCGATCCGGCCCCCGCCCCCGTGGTCCTCGTGCACGGCACGGCCCTCTCCCAGGCCATCTGGCGGGGCTTCGGCTGGGTCAGGGCGCTCTCCCCGGAGCGCCCGGTGATCACCCTGGACCTCCGCGGGCACGGCCGGAGCGGCACTCCGCACGATCCGTCCGCCTACGCGATGGACCTGATGGTGGCGGACGTCGTGTCCGTCCTCGACGCGGTCGGCGCGCCGGCCGTGCACCACGTGGGCTACAGCCTCGGCGCGCGGGTCGGCTTCTCCCTGGCCGCCGCGCACCCCGAGCGGCTCCTCTCCGCATCCAGCCTCGGCGGCTCTCCCCGCAGCGGCGTGGGCGTCTTCGACCGCGTGTTCTTCCCCGGCTGCATCCCGGCGCTCGAGACGGGCGGCATGCCGGGCTTCCTCGCGGCCTGGGAGCACCACGGCGGCCACGTCGTCGACGCGGCGACGCGCGGCGCCTTCCTCGCGGACGACGCGGCCGCGCTCGCGGCGTACATGCGGGAGTCGGAGCGGGACCGGGGCGTGCCCGACGACGTGGTGGCCGCGTCGTCCGTGCCGCTGCTCCTCGTGGCGGGAACGCGGGACGCCGAGCG
>NZ_JAVCVL010000401.1:0-915 GCF_032917815.1 Clavibacter sp. MX14-G9D
GTCAGCGCGTGCGCGGGGGCGCGGTCGTGCCGCGGGTCACGAGGGTCGCCGCGTCCACGTGCAGGACGGTCCGGCCGCGCCCGGCCACCACGTCGAGGAGCGCGCCCGCCGCGGTGCGCCCGAGGTCCTGGATCTCCCGCCGCATGGCCGTGAGCGGCGGGGGCGCGAGCCGGCAGAGCGCCGAGTCGTCCCAGGCGAGGAGGGACACGTCGCCCGGCACGTCGAGGCCGGCGGCCTGGGCGGCCGCGAGGCCGGCCACCGCCATCACGTCGTTGTCGTAGACGAGCGCGGTGGGGCGGCGGTCCTCGCCGAGCAGGATCCGGGTGAGCTCCGCACCGGACGCCGCCGCGTAGTCGCCGTGCACCGTGCGGCCGGTGAGGCCCGCCTCCCGCACGGCGGCGTCGAAGGCGCGGTCGCGGGACCGCGTGTGCCGGAGCTCCGGGCGCCCGCCGACGCGTCCGATCCGGCGGTGGCCCAGGGCTGCCAGGTGGCCGATCGCCGTGCGCATGGGCGCCGAGTCGTCGACGACCACGGTCGTGTGGTGCGCGTCCACGGCGTCGCCGAGCATGACGGCCGGGAGCCCGAGCTCGACCAGCAGGGCGCCGCGCGGATCCGGGTCGACGAGGTCGACCACGAGGACCCCCGCGATGGCCGGGTCGGCGGCCCACCGCCGGTGGATGTCGCGCTCCTCGGCGTCGTCGCGGGCGATCTGCATCAGGACCGTGCGGTCCTCGGCGTCGAGCGCCTCCTCCATGCCGCGGACGAGCTCGCCCCAGAACGGGTCGAGCGCGTACGAGTGCGGCGGCTGGACGACCACGAGGCCGACGGACGGGCGCTCGGCGCCGGGCGCGTCGGGCACGGGCGGGGCGGGGGCCTCGAGCGCTCCCGACCCGACGGGCTCCGGGACGGCGGGGG
>NZ_JAVCVL010000402.1:0-907 GCF_032917815.1 Clavibacter sp. MX14-G9D
CGGGCCGCGCGGTGGCGTCCCGCTCGGGTGCGAGCACGACGGTGACCGACGGGGACGCGCCCGTGCCGGCCTCCTCGGCATCGGTCCGCGAGGTGCCGTCGCGCACGAGGTCGTCGAGCGTCGGCGCGACCGTACGGACCGGCTCGGCGAGCGCGCCGCGGGACGCCGAGGCGACGAGGTGCGCGTGCTGACCGCGGGAGACGTCGTGGAGGGAGCTGACGACGACCACCACGTGACGCGGGCCCGCGGACGTGCAGCCACGGTCGGCCGCCGCGCCGGGATCCGTCCGCCGTGCGGAGGCGGGGGAGGCCATGGCGGCGGGCGCGGGGGCGCTTCCCCAGACGCGCGCCATCTCGGCGGCGAGTCCCGCGGATCCCACGGGGACGGCGCGCGGGCCGAGGAGCGCGAAGGCCTCCGCGACGAATCGCAGGTCCGCCGACGTGACGGCGTCGACCGTCACCACGCGCGCCCCCGCCGCCGCGACGGCGGCGATCCGGTCGGCGAGGTCGGCCGCGTCGGACGCGGCGTCGATGTGCGCGCTGCCGGGGAGGAGGTCGGCCAGGGCGCTCGTGGTGACCGGGGTGACGGGATCGCGGCCGACCGACGTCGTCTCGACCCCGGCCCCGTCGACGAGGAGGTGCCCGCCCTCGACCGTGCGGCCCATCGCGGGGTACGCCGGGCAGACGACGGCGACCGCTCCGGCGGCGCGCGGCTCCCACGCGGCGAGGGCGCCCTGGATCTGCTCGTGGACGGTGCCCCGCATGGTCGAGTCGATCTTGAGGAACAGGCGGTCGTCGCCGACCTCGACGGCGCGGGCGACGGCGGCGCGGGTCGCCGTCCGCGCCGCGTCCGGGGCCTGGGCGCGGGCGTCGGTGACGATCGCCACGACCGACCCGTCGGCGCCGTG
>NZ_JAVCVL010000403.1:0-885 GCF_032917815.1 Clavibacter sp. MX14-G9D
CCCCCCCGCGGCCCGGGAGCCGGTGCCCGCGGGACGCGACGGCGCCGGTGACGACGCTCCCCGCGCCGACGCCGCTGACGCCGACGATGCGGACGCTCCCGGCGCCGACGCCCGCGAGCCCGACCTGCGCGACGCGGGCGTGGATCCCGCCCCCGCGGACCTGCCGCCGACCGCCGACGGGGACATCCTCGCCGGCATCGTGCCGCTCGACCCGGCCGAGGTCGACGACCGCATCGCCCCGCTCGACCAGGTGGATCCGTCCTCCGGCACCCACGACGCCGACGCTCCCGTCGACGCGCCCGCACCCGAGCCCGACATCGCGGACGCCCCGTTCGACGCGGGCGGCCTCGACCTCCCCGACGAGCCCGGATCCGGGCGCGCCCCGGCGTCCGAGGACGGCGGGCCCGTCGAGCACGGCCGGCCGGTCGAGCACGGCGAGCCGGCCGAGGTGCTGACCGGGGAGGTCGACGCGGATGCCGCATCCGCCGAGCCCTCGGTCGAGGAGCCGGCCGAGCTCGTGCTGCGACCGCTCGACGACGAGGACCGCGACGCGGCCCCGGCAGGCGAGTCCGACGACGCGCTCGTGGTCGACGCGGAGATCGTCGATGAGCCCGCCCCGGCCGCCGTCCCGGACGAGGACGCCGACGGGACGGTCGAGCTGACGCCGCTCCGCGACGCTCCCGCCGACGAGGACGCCGACGTGGTCGACGATCCCGCCGACCAGGCGGTCCCGCACCACGACGCCGCGGTGCCGCTCCTCGGCGTCGACGCCGCCGCCGCCGCCGACGGCGATGGCGACCTCTCCGACGGGCCCGCCGCCGATGCGGCCGCTGACGCGGCCGAGGCCGACGCGGACGAGCCCGAGGACCACGACCCGGACGCGCC
>NZ_JAVCVL010000404.1:0-878 GCF_032917815.1 Clavibacter sp. MX14-G9D
CGTGCTCGCCGACTGCGCCGGCGACGAGCGCGCGGGGTGGCGCTGGTACGCCGCCGACCGCAGCGCGGGCCTGCCCGGAGGCGTGCGCGTCGACGCGTCCGCGTACCTCGCGGCGCGCGGGTCCACGGCGTCCTTCGTCGAGCGGATCCTCGCCCGCACCGCCGCCCGCCCCGGCCGCTTCTCGTGCTTCGGCCTCCACGAGTGGGCGATGGTCTACCGGGTCGCTCCCGGGGAGCAGCGGCACGAGCGGCTGCCGCTGCGGCTCGGGTCGGCCGCGACCGACGAGGTCGTCGAGGCGCACCGGCTGGCGTGCACGCACATCGACGCGTTCCGCTTCTTCACGCCGGAGGCCGTGCCGCGGAACGCGCTCGCGCCCACGCGCGAGACGCAGCCCGACCTCGAGCAGCCCGGCTGCCTCCACGCCGGCATGGACGTCTACAAGTGGGCCACGAAGCTGGGTCCGCTGGTGCCCGGCGAGCTGCTCCTCGACGCCTTCGAGCTGGCGCGCGACATCCGCTCGCTCGACATGCGCGCGAGCCCCTACGACGTCTCGGGCCTGGGGCTCGAGGCCGTCCGCATCGAGGAGCCGGCCGGCAAGGCCCGCTACGCCGCCGAGCAGCGTGCGTTCGCGGAGCGGTCGAACGGGCTGCGGGCTCGGATCCTCACCGAGCTGGCGCACGCGCGCCGGGCGGCCGCCGCGGGTCTCTAGGGGGGATCCGCGCCGCGGCTGCGTCGCGCGCCGTCCCGGGACTCGAGCCCGCCTCCCCTCGGGACGGAGCGGGTCAGCGCCCGCGGGCACCGTCCGGGTCGCGCAGCCGCTCGATCTCGCGCCGGTCGCGCTTCGTCGGACGCCCCGCCCCGCGGTCGCGCACGACGCC
>NZ_JAVCVL010000405.1:0-873 GCF_032917815.1 Clavibacter sp. MX14-G9D
CGTCGCGCCGCGGCCGATCGCGGGACGCCGTGGCCGCAGCCGCTCGCGAGCCAGGCCGCCCGGGTGCACGGCGACGGCGACCGCGACACGTGGGAGCAGGCCGCGTACGCGCGTCAGCGGCGACTGAGCCGCGCCGTGCTCCTCGCCGCGGCCACGCTCGACGACGCCTGGCTCGACGAGGTCGTCGACGGCGTCTGGATGCTCTGCGAGCAGAGCTCGTGGTGCTGGCCGGCGCACGAGGACGACCGGAGCCGGGCCGGGTCCGTGCTCGCCGACGCCCGCGACCCCTTCGTCGACCTGGGCGCCGGCGAGGTCGTCGCGCAGCTCGCCTGGATCGACCACGTGCTCGGCGGACCGCTCGACGACCGCTACCCCGGCGTGCGCGCCCGCATCCGACGCGAGGCGCGCCACCGCGTGCTGGATCCCTTCGCACGCCGCGACGACTGGCACTGGATCGGGCTCGACGGCGACGTGCACAACTGGAACCCCTGGATCGCCGGCAACGTGCTGGTCGCGGCGCTCCGCCTCCTGGACGACGCGGGCGGGGAGGACCACCGGGCCGACGTCGTGACGCGCGCCGTCGCGTGCCTCGACCGCTACGTGCGGGCGCTCCCCGATGACGGCGCGGTGGACGAGGGCTACGCGTACTGGTGGAACGGCGCCTGCCGGGCGCTGGAGGCGCTCGACGTGCTCGCGCACGCCACGGACGGCGCCTGGGACGCCGCCTCCGTCGCCGCGCTGCGCGCCACCGTGGCGTTCCCGCACCGCTCCCACCTGGGCGGCGACTGGTACGTCGACCACGCCGACAGCAGCGCGCGGCAGGACGCGGGGCAGCCGTGGCACGCCGTGCACCGGGCGGCGCGGCGCGTGGGC
>NZ_JAVCVL010000406.1:0-865 GCF_032917815.1 Clavibacter sp. MX14-G9D
GCTGACCCGCATCGACGACGCCCTCGGCGACATCGTCGAGAAGGACCCGCGGAAGACCGACGAGAGCTCGCCGAAGACCCGCGAGGCCTGATCCGCTCGTCCTCCCGCACTACGGCGGCCCCGCTCGAGATCCTCGGGCGGGGCCGCTCGTGCACCTGCCGGTCACCACGCGGACAGACGACGCCCGGGCGGCCCCCAGCAGGCGCGGCGTAGGCTCGGAGGATGGAATTCCGCTACCTAGGCAACTCAGGCTTCAAGATCTCCGAGATCACGTACGGCAACTGGCTGACCCACGGGTCGCAGGTCGAGAACGACACCGCGACCGCCTGCGTGAAGGCGGCCCTCGAGGCCGGCATCACGACGTTCGACACCGCCGACGGCTACGCGAACACCGTCGCCGAGAAGGTCCTCGGCGACGCGCTCACAGGCGAGGACCGCGACGGCCTCGAGATCTTCACGAAGGTCTACTTCCCGACCGGCGCCAAGGGCCACAACGACACCGGCCTCTCGCGCAAGCACATCATGGCGTCCATCGACGGATCGCTCGGCCGGCTCCAGACGGACCACGTCGACCTGTACCAGGCGCACCGCTACGACTACGAGACCCCGCTCGAGGAGACGATGCAGGCCTTCGCCGACGTCGTCCGCCAGGGCAAGGCGCTCTACATCGGCGTGAGCGAGTGGACCCCCGAGCAGCTCCGCGAGGCGCACGGCCTCTCGCGCGAGCTGGGCTTCCAGCTCATCTCGAACCAGCCGCAGTACTCGGCCCTCTGGCGCGTCATCGAGGAGGAGGTCGTCCCCACGTCCGCCGAGCTCGGCATCTCCCAGATCGTCTGGTCCCCCATCGCGCAGGGCGTCCTCACCG
>NZ_JAVCVL010000407.1:0-862 GCF_032917815.1 Clavibacter sp. MX14-G9D
CGTGCACGCGAAGCGCGCCAGCGTCCCGGCCGCCGCCCCCCACGTGCGCTCCCGCGGCCGACGCGTCCCCGTCTCCTCGCGCCCCGCCCTCGCGGCACCCGCGCCCGAGGCCGCCGCCGGCCGTCGTCGCGCCAACGCCTCGCGCGGCCTCACGCTCCTCACCATGGCGTTCGTCGCCACCGTGACCATCGCCACCTCGCTGCCGTCCTCCGCGTTCCTGACGGGGCAGGACATCGCCCAGGCGAACGTGGTCACGGACGCGCCGGCGAGCTCCATCCCCAGCCAGAGCATCGCGCTCTCCGCCGCTCCCGAGGCCAGCGTGGTCGGCGGGACCGACGACGCGTTCACGGCCACGACCCCGCAGCAGATCATGCTGGCGCAGACGTCGAAGGGCGCCGGGGCCTTCACGAACGACATCAACGGCACCATCCAGTGGCCCTTCGCCTCGGGCGTGCCCATCAGCGGGGTCTTCGGCAACCGCATCGCGCCCTGCTCCAACGGCTGCTCGAGCAACCACCAGGGCGTGGACTTCGCCCCCGGCATGGGCGCGCCGATCCAGTCGATCGCCGACGGCGTCGTGCGCGAGTCCGTCAGCAGCGACTCCGGCCTCGGCGTCCACCTCGTCATCGACCACGTCATCGACGGGCAGCTCGTCACGAGCGTCTACGGCCACATGCTGCCGGGGTCCATGCGCGTCCAGGCGGGCGATCCCGTCACGGTCGGCCAGCAGATCGGCCAGGTCGGCAACACAGGCGCGTCGACCGGCCCCCACCTCCACCTCGAGATCCGCATGGCCGACGGTACCGCGGTCGATCCCTTCGCCTGGCTGCAGGAGCACGCGAACTAGCAGCATCGGCGGCGC
>NZ_JAVCVL010000408.1:0-859 GCF_032917815.1 Clavibacter sp. MX14-G9D
CCCGCGGCCCACGCGAGGGGGCGCCGGGACGGGTCCCGCGGCGCTCCCGCGTCCTCCGGGGGATCCTCCGCCCCGCCCGGATCCCCGGTGCCGTCCGCGCCGTCACCCGCCGCGGCGAGCGACGCGCGCTCCCGGCGTCCCAGCTCGGCGGCCGCGCGGGTCCACCGGGGGTCGCCCTCGTCGACGCCCGGCGCGTAGACGACGCGCCGCAGGTCGTCGAGCGGCATGCCGCCCGGGTCGTCCTCCGGTCCTCGCGAGCGTCCGTCCATGGCGCGATCCCCTTCCCCCTGCCGACCCTGTCACACGACGCCGCGGCGCACCGCTAGCCCCTCAGTACGCGAGGAGGCGGCCCGGCGTCGTCAGCGTGATGAGGCCGTCGGTCGACCAGGTCGCGGTGACGTCGCCCGTGATGGTGCCGACGGAGCCGTCGCGGTTGCGGGACGGGAACACGGTCGTCCACGCGATGCGGAGGCCCGTGTCGGCGACCTGGTCGGGGGTGCCGCAGGTGAGGACCGCGGATCCGCCGTCCGGGAAGACCAGCAGGCAGAGGTCGCCCGTCACGGTGCGGGCGGCGTAGAGCCCGACGCTCGTCTGCACGCCGCGCACGGAGGCAGGATCCACGTCCGCGCGCACCTGGCGCGGCGGCAGGTCGGTGTCGGTCTGCTCGGAGTCGAGGATCGCGCCGATCGGGCGGCTGCGGGTGTCCGACAGCGACTCCGGGCCGAGGAGCGCGGGCGAGGCCGACGCGTTCGGCGAGGTGCCCGTGGTGCCCGTGGAGGCGGCGCCGGATCCGCCCGTCCGCGGGAGGTCGGACGCCGCGCTGTCCGAGCGGTCCGCGGCGGCGCCCGCGCCCGCGTCC
>NZ_JAVCVL010000409.1:0-843 GCF_032917815.1 Clavibacter sp. MX14-G9D
CCGTGCGGTGGCCGGGCACGCCGAGCCCCTCGAGCAGCTCGGCGCGGAGGGCGGCGAGGGTGGCGTCGCCGCGGTCGCGGGGCCGGGATCCCGGCACCTCGAGCACGCGGCGCACGGTCGCGCCCGGTGCGGCACCGGGAGCGGGGTCGGGTCCGAGCAGCACCACGCGGTCGGCGAGGTGGAGCGCCTCGTCGACGTCGTGCGTGACGAGGAGGACCGTGGTCGGGATGGCGGCGTGCACGTCGAGCAGGAGGTCCTGCATCCGGAGCCGGGTGAGGGCGTCGAGGGCGCCGAACGGCTCGTCGAGCACGAGGACGCGCGGCCGTCGGGCGAGCGCGCGGGCGAGGGAGGCGCGCTGCGCCATGCCGCCGGACACCTGGCGGGGGCGGAGGTCGGCGGCCTCGGCGAGTCCCGTGAGCTCCAGCAGGTCGCGCACGCGGGCGTCCCCCTCCGCGCGCGGCACGTCGCGCGGCAGGCCGAGGCGCACGTTGGCGCGGATCGTGCGCCAGGGCAGCAGCCGCGGCTCCTGGAAGGCGACCGCGGAGCGCTGGTCGACCTCCTGCACGGGCGTGCCGTCGATGCGGAGGGACCCGGTGTCGGGGCGGTCGAGCCCGCTCACCTGGCGGAGGAGGGTCGACTTGCCGCAGCCGGACGGCCCGAGGACGGCCACGACGTCGCCGGCCGCGAGGTCCAGGTCGACGTCGCGGAGGACGGTCCGTCGCGCGCGCGAGCTCTCGACGGGGAAGGACCGGCCGATCCCCCGGAGCTCGACGGCGCCCGCGGAGCCCGGTGCGGGAGCGGTCGCGGTCGGCGCACGTGACGCGGCCGGCGCGGGCGACGCGG
>NZ_JAVCVL010000041.1:0-16780 GCF_032917815.1 Clavibacter sp. MX14-G9D
CCGGCACGCGGCCGCCACGGCCCGACCCGAGGAGCACCAGGTGCGTCACGCACGGGGATCGACGACGATCCGCCCGACCGGCCCGACGGTCGTCGCGGACGGCACGACCGCGCGCCGCGGCAGCCCCGGGCACCCCGGCACGCCGGCCGGCCCGACCGTCCGCATGACGGGCATCACCGTGGCCTTCCCCAACGGCGTGGCGCTCGACGGCGTCGACCTCGACCTGCACCCCGGCGAGGTGCACGCGCTCCTCGGCGAGAACGGCGCGGGCAAGTCGACGCTCATCAAGGCGCTGCTCGGCGTGCACCGCATCGAGGCGGGCGAGATCCTCGTGGACGGCGAGCCCGTGCGGCTCGGCGGTCCGGCGGACGCCCGGGCGCTCGGCATCCAGGCCGCGTTCCAGGAGTCGCACCTGGTCGAGAACCTGAGCGTCGGCGAGAACGTGATGCTCGGCCACGAGCTGCGCCACCGCCTCGGGATCTCCTGGCGCGCCACCCACGCCCGCGCCGCCGCGATGCTCGCGGAGCTCGGCCTCGCGGAGCTGGATCCCCGCGACCGCCTCGCCGACCTCTCCCCCGCGAACCGCCAGCTGGTCTCCATCGCCCGCGCCATGGTCGACCGGCCGCGCGTCCTGGTGCTCGACGAGCCCACCTCCAGCCTCGACGCCGACGACGTGGCGCGCCTCTTCCGGGTCATCCGGCGGCTCCGCGACCAGGGCGTCGCGATCCTGTTCGTCTCCCACTTCCTCGAGCAGGTGCTCGCCCTCAGCGACCGGATGACGGTGCTCCGCGGCGGTGTGAAGGAGGGCGACTACCTGCCGCACGAGATCGACCGGGCCGAGGTGATCGCCCGCATGATCGGGAAGGACGTCGCGCACCTGAAGCGCATCGGCTCGGAGCGGCGCGCGCACCGGGTGGACCCGGTCGGGCCGCCGCTCTACCGCGCCGCCGGGGTGGGCCGCCGCGGCATGCTGCGGCCCGTGGACCTGGAGCTGCACCCGGGCGAGGTGGTCGGCATCGCGGGGCTCCGCGGATCCGGCCGCACCGAGCTCGCGCGCCTGCTCGCCGGCGCCGACCGCGCCGACGGCGGGGTGGTGACCCTCGGCGGCCGGGACATCGTGATCGACCGGCCGGCGGACGCCCTGCGGAACCGCGTGGCCCTCTCGGCGGAGGACCGCGGCGCGGAGGGCCTCATCGCCGACCTCAGCGTGCGGGAGAACATCGTGCTCGCGCTGCAGGCGCTGCGCGGATGGGCGCACCCGCTGTCCCGCGCCGAGCGCGAGGACCTCGTGGAGCGGCACATCGAGCACTTCGGCATCACGCCGGCCGATCCCGCGACGCCGGCCGGCCAGCTCTCCGGCGGCAACCAGCAGAAGGTGCTGCTCGCGCGCTGGCTGGCGATCCGGCCGCGCGTGCTGATCCTCGACGAGCCGACCCGCGGCGTCGACATCCGGGCGAAGGTCGACATCCAGGCGCACATCGCGCAGCTGGCGCTGGAGGGCGTCGCGGTGGTGTTCATCTCCTCGGCCTTCGATGAGCTCGTGCGGGTGAGCGACCGGATCGTGGTGCTGAAGGACCGGGAGAAGATCGGCGAGCTGAGCAACGGGCCCGGGGTGACGGTCGACACGATCGTGGAGCTGATCGCCGCGCCGGGCGACGAGGAGGACGAGGACGACTTCCCGCTGCCGGACCTGCCGAACCTGCCGCCCGGCCGCTGACCTCCGCACCACCGCGCGGATGTTCCCGGTAACAGGTGCTTGCGCTCCGGAAACTGTTACCGGTAACATCCCCAGCACGCGGCAGCACCCCGCGCATCCGCAGCACGACCGGTCCCCGAGGGCCGGATGCGGGACGGAGCCGTCCCGCCATCTCAAGGAGGAGATACATGTCCACGAAGAGGCGCATCGCCACCATCGCCGCAGCCGGGGCCATCGCCCTGAGCCTCGCGGCCTGCAACAGCAACTCCGGCACCGGGTCCACCGCCGGCGGCGCCGCCGACAGCGGCGGGGAGACCGCCACCGTCGGCTTCGTCGCGGTCGGCCCCGAGGGCGCCTGGCGCCAGGCCAACGAGAAGAACATCCAGGACACCTTCACGAAGGAGGCCGGGTTCGACCTCAAGTACGCCCCCGCCACCAACAACGACCAGAAGTCGCAGATCGACGCGTTCACGTCGTTCGTCGACGAGGGCGTCGACGTGATCCTGCTGTCGGCCACCGAGGGCTCCGGCTGGGAGGACTCGCTCGAGCGCGCCAAGGAGGCCGAGATCCCCGTGGTCCTCATCGACCGCGGCATCGAGCCGGACGACGACTCCCTGTACGCGACCCGCATCGCGCCCGACAACATCGCGGTGAGCGAGTCGGTCGCCGACTGGGCGAAGACGGCGCTGCCCGAGGGCGGCAAGTACTTCACGCTCGAGGGCCCCGCGGGCGTCTCGGTCGTCAACGAGCGCAACGAGGGCTGGAACGACGTCATCGGCTCCGACTCCGCCTTCACCAAGGTCGGCGCGCAGACCGCCAACTGGTCCACCGAGGAGGCGAAGAGCGTCTTCGAGACCGTGCTGAAGTCGAACGGGAACGACGTGCAGATGGTCTTCGCGCAGAACGACGAGATGGGCCTCGGCGCCGTCCAGGCCGTCGAGGAGGCGGGCCTCACGCCCGGCGAGGACGTGAAGATCGCGACCATCGACGGCACCAAGGGCGCGCTGCAGGCCCTGGCCGACGGCAAGCTCAGCTTCGTCGCCGAGTACAACCCGCTGTTCGGGGACACCGCGCTCGAGGCCGTGCAGAAGCTGCTCGACGGCGAGAGCGTCGAGTCCTCGATCGTCGTCCCGTCGGACACGTTCGACTCCCCCGAGAAGGCCGCCACCGCGCTGCCCGACCGGAAGTTCTAGCCCGCCCGCACGGCACACCCGGCGGCGGGGCGGACCATCCGCCCCGCCGCCCCCGCCCGTCCCGCGCCCGCTGCCGCACGCAGCCGGCGCCGACGGCAGACAAGGAGCACGCGCCATGCAGGCACCCATCCCCATCGTCGAGATGCGGGGCATCACCATCTCCTTCCCGGGCGTCAAGGCGCTCGACGGGGTCGACCTCCGCCTCTTCCCCGGCGAGGTCCACACGCTCATGGGCGAGAACGGCGCCGGGAAGTCGACGCTCATCAAGGCGCTCACGGGCGTCTACGGCATCGACTCCGGCACGGTCGTCGTCGACGGCGCCGAGCGGCGCCTCACCGGCACCGCCGACGCGCAGGCGGCCGGCATCTCGACCGTGTACCAGGAGGTGAACCTCTGCGGGAACCTCACCATCGGCGAGAACGTCATGCTCGGCCACGAGCGCCGCGGCCGGTTCGGCATCGACTGGAAGGGCACGCACGCGGCCGCCTCCGAGGTGCTGGCCCGCGTGGGGCTCGGCCACCTGGATCCGCGCACCCCGCTCTCCTCGCTCAGCCTCGCGCTGCAGCAGCTCGTCGCGATCAGCCGCGCCACCGTCATCGACGCGAAGGTGCTCATCCTCGACGAGCCGACGTCCAGCCTCGACGCCGACGAGGTCGAGGGCCTCTTCCGCGTGATGCGCCGCCTCCGCGACGAGGGCGTCGCCATCCTCTTCGTCTCCCACTTCCTCGACCAGGTGTTCGCGATCAGCGACCGGCTCACCGTGCTCCGGAACGGCAAGCGCGTCGGCGAGCACCTCACCCGCGACATCGACCGGGCCGGCCTCATCGCCCAGATGATCGGCAAGGACCTCCAGGCCCTCCGCTCCCTCGACCGGGAGCGCGCCAGCCGACGGGTCGCCGACGGCGAGCCCGTCTACCGCGCCACCGGCATCGGCCGGAAGGGCTCGCTCGACGCGACCGACATCGAGCTGCGCCGCGGCGAGGTCGTGGGCCTCGCCGGCCTCCTCGGCTCCGGCCGCACCGAGCTCGCGCGCCTCCTCTACGGCGTCGACCGGCCCGACTCCGGATCCGTCACCATGGACGGCGCGTCCGTCGCCATCACCTCCCCCGCCAAGGCGCTGAAGCGCCGCATCGCGTTCTCCAGCGAGAACCGCCGCGACGAGGGCATCATCCGCGACCTCAGCGTGCGGGAGAACCTCGTGCTCGCCGTGCAGGCGAAGCGCGGCTGGGCCCGGCCGCTGTCGGCCAAGGAGAAGGACCGCATCGTCTCCAAGTACCTGACCGAGCTCAACGTGCGCCCGGCCGACCCCGACCGGCCCATCCGGAACCTGTCCGGCGGCAACCAGCAGAAGGTGCTGCTCGGGCGGTGGCTCGCGACCGAGCCGGAGCTGCTGATCCTCGACGAGCCGACCCGCGGGATCGACGTGGGCGCGAAGGCCGAGATCCAGGAGCAGGTCGCGGCACTCGCCGACACGGGCGTCGCCGTCGTCTTCATCTCCTCGGAGCTCGAGGAGGTGGTGCGGCTCAGCGACCGCATCGTCGTGCTCAAGGACCACCGCAAGATCGCCGAGCTCGAGGCCGGGCCGGACGTGACGGCCGAGTCCATCGTGACCACCATCGCCGAGGAGGGGGTGTCCGACGTCGACCTCGACGCCGTGCCGGACCCCGCCCGCGACCCCGCATCCGCATCCGCATCCGCATCCGCATCCGCCGAGGAGGCCCGCCGATGAGCGGCACCACGACCACGCCCGCCCGCCCGCTCGCCGACCTGCTGCACCGGCCCTGGTTCTGGGGCTCGGTGGCGATCATCCTGCTGCTGGCCGTGAACGTCGCCAAGGACCCCGGCTACCTCGCCCTCTCGGTGAACCCCGAGACGGGGAACCTCGTCGGCAACCTCGTCGACATCCTCCGGGCCGCCGCGCCCGTGCTCATGATCGCGGTGGGCATGTGCCTCGTCATCGCGACCGGCGGAATCGACCTCAGCGTCGGCTCGATCATGGTGGTCGCCGGCGCCGTCTCGATGGAGTTCCTGAAGGCCGCCGGATCCGACTCGCTCGGCGTCGCGCTCGGCGCGATCGGCCTGGCGCTCCTCATCAGCGTCATCCTCGGCGCCGTCAACGGCATGCTCGTCTCCGTCGTGGGGCTGCAGCCGTTCATCAGCACCCTCGTGATCATGCTCGCCGGCCGCGGCCTCGCGAAGGTCATCACGGCGGGCCAGAACACGGCCGCCGCCAACGAGCCGTTCCGCTGGGTCGCGAACGGCTACCTCGTGGGGCTGCCGGTGGTGTTCCTGCTCGCGGTGCTCATCACGATCGGCGTGGCCGTGCTGGTGCGCCGCAGCGCGCTCGGCCTCATGATCGAGGCGATCGGCATGGACCCGCAGGCTGCCCGCCTCGCCGGGCTCGACCGCCGGGCGCTCCTGTTCACGGCCTACATCGCGAGCGGGCTGCTCGCGGGCGTCGCCGGCATCTTCGCCACCGCGAGCGTCATGACCGTCGACGTCTCCCGCACCGGCTACCAGCTGGAGCTCGACGCGATCCTCGCGGTCGTCATCGGCGGCACCTCGCTCGCCGGCGGCAAGTTCCACCTGCTGGGGGCCTCCGTCGGCGCGCTCCTCATCGCGACCCTCGACAAGACGGTCGTGTTCCTCGGCATCTCCTCCTCGGCCACGCCCGCCTTCAAGGCGATCGTGATCGTGGCGCTCTGCCTCCTGCAATCGCAGCGCGTCCGCGCGCTGTTCACGAGGCGCCCCCCCGCGGCGCCCGCCCCCGTGCCCACCGAGAAGGAGGCCGTGCCCGCATGAGCGCCACGACGATCCGCCCGCCCCTCGCCCCGACGCCCGCGCCGGGACCCGGCACCGCGCCGCGCCCGCCGCGCCGCCGGCTCCGCATCCGCCTCGACTCGCTGCCCACCGTCGCCGCCCTGGTGATCCTGCTGGCGATGCTGGCCTACGGGGAGATCGCGTACGGCCGCATCCTGCAGGCCGCCACGCTCTCCAACCTGCTCATCAACAACGCGCACGTCATCGTGCTCGCCGTGGGGCTCACCTTCGTGATCCTCACGGGCGGCATCGACCTGTCCGTCGGCGCGATCGTCGCCGTCAGCAGCGTCGCCGGCGTCCTGCTCGCGAACGCGGGGTGGAACCCGTGGGTGGTGATGGTGCTGATGATCCTCATCGGCACCGCCTCGGGCGTCGTCTCCGGGGTGCTGATCCAGTACTTCGACGTGCAGCCGTTCATCGCGACCCTCGCGATGATGTTCCTCGGCCGCGGGCTCGCCTCCATCCTCAGCACCGTGCCGGAGCGCCTCGACGACGAGTCGCCGCTGCGCTCGCTCGCGACGGACATGAAGGTGGTCGACGGCCCGAAGGTGAACGACGTGGTGACCACGCCCGGCGTGCTCATCGCGCTGGTCGTGGTGGGCGTCGCGTTCTTCGTGCTGCACCGCACCCGCCTCGGCCGCACCGTCTACGCGACGGGCGGCTCGGAGCAGTCGGCCGCGCTAATGGGCCTGCCCGTGCGGCGCACCAAGCTCGCCGTCTACGTCATCAGCGGGTCGCTCGCCGGCCTCGCGTCGGTGATCTACACGGCCCGCCTCGGCAGCGCGCAGAACATCACCGGCATCGGCTGGGAGCTCGACGCGATCGCGGCGACCGTCATCGGCGGCACCCTCCTCACGGGCGGCGTGGGCTTCGTGCTCGGCTCGGTCGTCGGCGCGCTGGTGCTCGGCCTCATGAACGTCCTCATCACGCGCGACGGCGGCATCCCGCCGGAGGCGACCACCATCATCACGGGCGGCATCCTGCTGGTGTTCGTGCTCCTGCAGCGCGCGGTGATGGCGCGGCGGCGGCGGACCTAGGACCCCCGGCGGCGGCGCGCGGGATCATGGGGGCACCGCGCCCGCCCGCCACGTCAGGACCGACCATGACCGACCCGCTCCCCCTCGACGTCAGCGACGCCGACCTCGACGACCTCCGCGACCGCATCCGCCGCACGCGCTGGGCGCCCGAGTGGCCGGTGGCGGCGTGGGAGGCGGGCACCGACCAGGCCCTCCTGCGCCGCCTCGCCGCGGTGTGGGCGGACGGCTTCGACTGGCGGGCGCGCGAGCGGGAGATCCGGGCGCTGCCGTGGGCGGTCGCCGACCTCGACGGCACCCCCGTCTCCTACCTCCGCTTCGACGCGGAGCGTCCCGGCCGCCTCCCGGTGGTCCTCACCAACGGCTGGCCGAGCACCGCGCTCGAGCTGGTGCCGCTCGCGGAGCGCCTGTCGCAGCCGTCCCGCTCCGGCGGCGACGCCGCGGACGCGGTCACCGTCGTCGTCCCCGCGCTCCCGGGGTTCCCGTTCTCGCCGCCGCGGCCGCGGATCGACGAGCCGACGCACGAGCTCTGGCACCGGCTGATGGCCGACGAGCTGGGCTTCGCGCGGTACGCGGCGCACGGCGGCGACCTCGGCGCGGGGATCACGTCGCGGCTGGCGGAGGCGCACCCGGAGGCGGTGGCGGGGATCCACCTGATGGCGGTCGCCGCGCCGGCGGACCTCGACGAGGCGACGCTCACCGACGCGGAGCGCGCGCACCGGGAGGAGGTGCGCACGTGGCACGCGGACGAGGGCGCGTACGAGCACCAGCAGCGGACGCGCCCGCTGACGCTCGCGCCCGCGCTCCAGGACTCGCCCGTGGGGCTGCTGTCGTGGATCCTCGAGAAGCATCGCGCCTGGAGCGACTGCGGCGGCGACGTGTCCACGCGGTTCAGCGACGACCACCTGCTGACGCTCGCGTCGCTCTACTGGTTCACGGGATCCATCGGCAGCTCGCTCCGCCCCTACTACGCGCACGCCTCCGGCCGCACCGCCCCGGTCGGCCGCGTGCGGGTGCCGACCGCGGTCGCGGTGTTCCCGCACGACCTCGTGCACCCGCCGCGGAGCTGGGCGGAGCGCACCCACGACGTGGTCCGGTACACGACCATGCCGCGCGGCGGGCACTTCGCCCCGCACGAGGAGCCGGACCTGCTGGCCGACGACATCCGCGCGTTCCTGCGGACGCTGGCCTAGGCGCGCGGGTGGTGGACGGCCGGACGCCGACCGGGGCCCGTCCCCGAGGAGACGCCGCGCGCCCCGCGGCGCTCGACGGGATCCTCCGCCGCATCGGCGCCGCGCCCGACGACGCACGGGAGCTCCCCGGCGGATCCGTGAACCGCACGTACCGCGTCGCGCGGACGGGCGGCGACGTGGTGGTCCGGTTCCCGGCCGATGCGCGGCGCGCCGACGAGTTCCCCGTCGAGGAGTGGGCGGCGGGCGCCGCCGCGCGTGCGGGCATCGCGGTCCCCGCGGTCCTCGAGCGCGGGATCCATGACGGCGTCCCCTACCTCGTGCAGGCCTTCGTGCCGTCGCACGCGGAGCCCGTCGCCGATCCGTGGACGGAGCTCGGCCGCCTCGCCCGCGCGGTCGGCCGGGTCGACCTCGCCGACGCCCCCGACCCGCTCTTCACGCGCTTCGGGCGCGACCTGCCCGCCGCGTGGGCGGCGCACCTCGCCTACGGCCGCGCGTCGCTCGACGGCGACGACCCGCTCCTCCGCGACGGCGCCTACCCGGCGGAGGCCCTCCCCTGGCTGCGGGAGAGGTTCGCCGCCCTCGCCCGGGCGCCGTTCGACCACGGCCTCGCGCACGGCGACCTCGCGCCGCGGAACCTGCTGTCCCGCGGTCCGGGCGCCGCCCCGGTCCTGATCGACTGGGGCGCAGCGGAGACCGGACCCGCGCCGTGGACCGACGCCCGCCGGGTGACGGCGTGGACGCACCTCGACGGATCCGTCACCGCGGCGGAGCACGACGCGTTCATGGCCGCGGCCGGCCTCGACGGCGCCGGGGCGCAGCGCACGCTCGTGGCGATGACGGCGCTGCACCTCGTGGACGTCACGCGCTGGGCGCGTGAGCGGCGGCCGGACCTGTACGCCGAGCACTCCGCGCGGTGCCGCGCGGGGCTCGCGCGGCTCGCCGGGCTGGGCTGAGCTGCCCCGCTAGCGGCACAGCGCGAGCGGAGTCGTGACAGGAACCGCGATCAGCCCTGCGCGTCCATGGCCGGTGGGCCGCCCGCGGCGAACGCCGGGTCCATGTGGCCGATCTCGAGGATGTTCCCGTCGGGATCCGTGAGCTGGCGCTGGTACATGAAGCCGTGGTCGGCGGCCGGGCGTGCCTCGGTGCCGCCCGCGGCGAGCCCGGCGGCGACGGCGGTGTCGACCTCCTCGCGGCTGTCGAGGTTCACCGACGTGAGCGCGGACACGGCCGTCGACGGGTCGCCGAGCGGCTGGTCGGTGAACGACTGGAAGAACGGGCGCGTCAGGATCATGAGGCAGCTGTGGTCCTCCTCGACCACGATGCAGGCGGCGTTCTCGTCGGTGAACGCGGGGTTCACGGTGAAGCCGACGGCCGTGTAGAACGCCTTCGCGCGCTCCAGGTCGGTGACGGGCAGGTTCACGAAGATCATGGGCATGGGTCTCTCCTTCGAGACGCGGGTGGAGCGGATGCGCCCATGCTGGCCACGGGTGTCGGGGAGCGTCAAGGGCGACGACCACCGGTTCCCGTGCGGGTCCCGGTGGTCGTCGCACGCAGCGGGCGGGTCAGCGCCGGCGCAGCGCCCCCGTCGACCAGAGCGCGACCGCGACGAGCACCGGCTGGAAGAACAGGCGGCCGAGGCGCTTGCCGTCGGTGTCGAGGCCGAAGGCGTCGCGGCGGTGGACGTACTGCGCGATGTTGCCGGGGAAGATCGCCGTGAAGAACGCGGCGGCGGCCCAGCCCGCGAGGCCGCGGCGCGAGCGCGCGAACAGCAGGGCGGAGCCGAGCGTGATCTCGGCCACGCCGGATCCGACGACGGTCACGTCCTCGGGCACCGGCAGCGACTTCGGCACCTGGGCGCGGAACTCCTCGCGCGCGACCGTGAGGTGCGTGATGCCCGCGAAGGCGAGGAACGAGCCGAGCACGACGCGGGCGGCCGTGCGGGGGAAGGACGTAGGGGCGTGGCCGGCCATCAGTCGTCCGAGACCGAGACGACGACCTCGATGTTGCCGCGGGTCGCGTTCGAGTACGGGCAGACCTGGTGCGCCTGGTCGGCGAGCTCCTGCGCGAGGTCGTGCTCGACCCCGGGGATGACGACCTCGAGGTGCACGGCCAGCTGGTAGCCGCCCTCGCCGTTCGATCCGATGCTCACTCGGCTGCCCACGCTCGAGTCCGCGATGGAGACCTTGCGGCCGCGCGCGACGCCCTGCAGGGCGGAGTGGAAGCAGGCGGCGTAGCCGGCGGCGAAGAGCTGCTCGGGGTTCGCGCCCTCGCCGGATCCGCCCATGGCCTTCGGGATGGAGAGGTCGAGCGCGAGGTCGCTGTCGCTGACGGCGACGCGTCCGTTCCGGCCGGCTCCCGTGGCGAGGGCCTCCGCGGTGTACAGGGCGTCCATGTGGTTCCTTCCGATCGTGGCCGCGGGGCGGCCGGGGCCGCGCGGGGGCGCGGCGGGTGGGTGGTGGTGGATGGTGCGTCAGGTGGCGGCCGGCGCCGCGGCGGTCGGCACCGCGGGAGGCGCGGCCGGATGGGCGAGCGCCTCGGCGGCGGTCTCCTGCATGCCCGCGGTGACGAGGTGCAGGGCCGCGAGGAGCTGCCGGGCCCGGTCGAGGTCGAGGCCCATCCCGCGGATCACGGCGGCCGGCACGTGCGCGAGCTCGGCCCGCACGGCGCGGCCGCGGTCGGCGAGCGACACGGTGACCACGCGCTGGTCGGCGGAGACGCGACGGCGGGCGACGAAGCCGGCCTCCTCCATGCGCGCGAGCAGCGGCGACAGCGTGCCCGAGTCGAGGTCGAGCTGACGACCCAGATCCGTGACGGTGCGGTCGTCGCCCGACCACAGCAGGACGAGCACCAGGTACTGCGGGTAGGTGAGGCCCCACGGCGCGAGGAGCGCGCGGTACGCCTGCGTGGTGGAGCGCGAGGCCGTGTAGAGCGAGAAGCACACCAGCTCGTCGGTGATGCGCGCGGGCGTCGCCGTCGTGTCGTCGAGGGGGGTCGCGTCGGGCATGGTCCGAGCCTGCCCGGAAACAAGGTTGTGCGCAATTCATTTCGGGCGATGCCCAGCTGCGCCGCACCGCCGCGTACCCTGGAGCGACATGATCACGAGACGAGAGGCCGCGCTGCGGCTGGGCATCCCGCTGGAGATGGCCACGCGCCACGGCATCCCGGGGCGCGTCCCGGAGTCCGAGATCGCGGCGATGGACCAGGATCCGCCGCCCTGGCTCGCGCAGTCCCGCGCGAACTCCTCCGGCAAGCGCCCCGTGTGGGTGCAGCTCACGTGCGAGGTGTGCGGCTTCACGGAGGCCGTGCGCCCCAAGAAGTGGTGGCCGGAGTTCTCCTACCTCTCGTGCGAGCGCCACTCCCCCGACGAGCTGCCCGAGCCCGCCCTCGGCCTCGCCCGGCGCGAGGTCGACGGCATCGGCAGCCGGTTCGTCGGCGTGGTGGACGAGCGGCCGTAGGGCGGATCCCCGCACCTCCCGCCGCGCCGACGGGCCGCGTCGTCCGAGCGGCGAACCCGGCATTTCGCGTTGCTGGGCGTCGACCACGAAGTCACACGCTCCGGACGCGCACCCGTAGTTTGTGGACTAACGACCCGTCGCGGGTCGGGGTCGCGGCCGGCGATCCCGGCACGAGCGCCCGCAGGGGTCGGGCACCACCCGGACCGCACGCCCGCGTGCATCCTCCTCGTCCCGTCGCCCCGCGCGACCCGCACCCCGAAGGACTCCGATGCGCGACACAGCCCCCTCGACCACCCGCCGGCGACGCGGCCCGATCCGCCTGGCGCTCGGCGCCGCGGTGGCCGCCGCGACCGTCGCCCTCGCCGGCTGCGGCGCCGGCGCCGACGTGGGAGGCGCGGGCGTCGCCTGCGACATCCCGCAGCCGGACGCGAAGACGACCGTCAACGTCCTCTCCTACAACAGCCCCTCGACGAACCCGTTCACCGACGCGATCGCCACGGGCTGCACGGGCGGGA
Organism: Clavibacter sp. MX14-G9D; assembly: GCF_032917815.1. Classification (NCBI taxonomy): domain Bacteria; kingdom Bacillati; phylum Actinomycetota; class Actinomycetes; order Micrococcales; family Microbacteriaceae; genus Clavibacter; species Clavibacter sp. MX14-G9D. The sequence continues at coordinate 11,907 of NZ_JAVCVL010000041.1, forward strand.
ACCTCACGGTCAACGCGCCGACCACCGACTTCGGCGGCCAGAACCAGCGCGCCGTGCAGTCCATGTCGGGGGCGAACCCCAGCTACGACCTCGTCGAGGTCTACGGCACCGTGTACCCGCTCTACGCGGAGCGCGGCTGGATCGAGCCGCTCGACGACCGCATCGCGGACGCGGGCGACGAGCTCGCCATCGACGACATCGACCCGACGCTCCTGGAGTCGCTGCAGTACGACGGGAAGCAGGTCGGCATCCCCACGTTCTGGGGCACGATCATCTTCATCTACCGCGAGGACATCCTCTCCGACCTCGGCATCGAGGTGCCGACCACGTTCGAGGAGATGTACGCCGCCGCCGACACCATCCGCACCGAGACCGGCATGGCGAACCCGCTGGCCCTCCCGTTCAACGCGGCCGGCGACAACTCGAGCGCCTACAACCAGTACCTCGGCTCGCTCGGCGGCACCTGGTTCGAGGACGGCTCCGCCACCCCGACGCTCGACACCCCCGAGTCGATCGCCGCGCTCGACACCCTCCGCGCCACGTACCAGCAGATGAGCTCGCAGTCGACCTCGTGGTCGTCGCCCGAGGTCATCACGCAGCTGCAGACCGGCCAGGCCGCGATGTCGATGCTGTTCGCCGGCCGCGTCTCCGCGCTGCTCGACGAGGGCCAGACGGAGAACTTCGACGACTTCGCGTTCGCCGTGCCGCCGTCCGTGCAGGAGGGCGGCACCCCCGCGACCAGCCTCTCGGTCGACGGGCTCTCGATCGCCGCGAACTCGAAGGTCGACAAGGACCTCCTCTTCGACCTGCTCGGCGTCGCGACCGGCGCGGACGCCGCGACCGAGGCCGCCAAGGCCACGATCCCGGCCCGCACCACGCAGGCGCAGGCCGCCGACCTCCCGTTCGAGGAGGCCGCGCGCGACGTGCTCGAGAGCGAGAAGCCGAACGGCCTGCCGCTCGTGCCGTACATGTCCGACGTGTTCGCCGCGATGGCGCCGATCCTCGCGCAGGTCGTCGACGGCACGCTGTCCTCCGCGGACGGCGCCGCCCAGCTCCAGGCGGCGGCCGTGCAGGCCATCGCCACGGCGGGCTTCGCGCCCTGATGCGCGGATCCACCCGCGACGGCACCCGCCCGGGCTCGGCGCCCGGCAGCCGGGCATGAGGCTCAAGACCTTCGCCGCGTTCACGGCCCCCGCCATCATCCTGATGGCGGGGCTGCTGATCGTGCCGCTGATCACGACCCTCGTCTGGAGCTTCCAGAACGTGCCCGTCGGCCAGCCGGGCGTCTTCAACGGCGTGGCGAACTACGTCGAGATCTTCACCGACCGCCGCTTCGGCCAGGACGCCGCGTTCACCATCACCTACGCGATCGTCATGACGGTCGCGAAGCTCATCGTCGGCTACGGCATCGCGCTGCTGCTGAACCGCATCGAGCGGGGGCGCATGGTGATCCTCGGGCTCCTCATGGCGAGCTACGTGGTGCCCACCGTCATCGGCGCGCTCAACTTCTCCTGGCTCTTCAACGACATCTTCGGCGGCGTCGTGAACCAGGGCCTCGCGGTGTTCGGGATCCACGTGGACTGGCTGACGGAGACCGGGCCCGCCCGCGTGCTCATCGGCCTGCACGCGCTCTGGCACGAGACGCCGTTCGTGATCCTCGTGCTCCTCGCGGGCCTGCAGACCCTCCCCGAGGAGCCGCTCGAGGCCGCGCAGCTCGACGGCGCCGGGTGGTGGCAGCGCCAGCGCTACATGATCGTGCCGCTGCTCGCGCCGCTGTTCTCGTTCGTGACGCTCATCAGCCTGATGGACAGCCTCAAGGTGTTCGACTCCATCCGGATCATCACCCCGGCGGCCGGCAGCGTCGGCACCGAGTCCCTCATGGTGTTCGTCTACCAGGTGGCCCTCGGGGAGTCGTACCGGCTGGGGGTGGCGAGCGCGGTGAACGTGGTGACCATCGTCATCACGCTCGTGCTGCTGATCCCGTTCCTCCGACAGACCTGGAAGGGGGCGCGGGCCGCATGACCGCATCCACCCCGCTCGTGCCCACCGGCCGGACCCGCGTGCCCCGCGGCGACGGCCCCACCGGGTCCGGCCGCACGCTCACCGCGCGGGAGCGCCGACGCCGCGAGCGCATCGGCTCGCTGTGGGCCGGCGCGGCGCTCGTCGTCATCGTCATCGTCGCGCTCAGCCCGTTCCTGTGGGCGCTGCTCACGGCGGTCAAGCCGTTCCAGGACGCGTTCACCAACCCGCCGACGTGGATCTTCGAGCCGCGCCTCGACGCGTTCGTCGACCTGTGGCGCGGCACCCTGTTCGCCGAGGTGCTCGTCAACACCTTCATCGTGGCCGGGCTCACGGTCGTGGTCGCGCTCGTCGTCGGCGCGCCCGCCGCGTACGCGTTCGCGCGCTACGCGGGGGTCGTCGGGCCGATCCTGCTGGTGCTCGCCGTGGTGCTGCGGACCATCCCGCGGTTCGCCGTGGTGCTGCCGTTCTACGAGATGAGCCAGGCGCTCGGCATCTACGACACCAAGATCGCCCTGGTCGCGGCGCTCGTGGCGGTGAACATGCCGTTCACGCTGCTGCTGCTCGTCGGGTTCTTCCGCGACATCCCGACCGAGCTCGACGAGGCCGCGATGATCGACGGGTGCAGCCGCTTCGGCGCGTTCCGCCGCGTCATCGTGCCGCTCATGGGCCCCGGCCTCGTGACGGCGGGCGTGTTCACCCTGCTCGTCGCGTTCCAGGAGTACCTCGTGGCGCTCACGCTCACGCAGAACCAGGCCGTCACGATCCCCGTCTTCATCGCCGCGCAGAAGGGGGCGGACGACATCTCGACCTACCAGACGCTGGCGGCGGCGAGCATCGCGCTCGTGATCCCCGTGGTGCTCATCGCGGTCTTCGCGCGCAGGTACCTCGTGGCCGGCCTCGGCGGCGGCGCCGTCAAGGGATGACCTCCGAGCGGGCGGCGGAGACCGCGTGGTGGCGCTCGGCGGTCGTCTACCAGGTGCTCCTCCGCAGCTTCGCCGACGGCGACGGGGACGGCGTGGGCGACCTCGCGGGCCTGCGCGACCGGCTCCCGTACCTGGCGGCGCTCGGCGTCGACGCCATCTGGGTGAACCCCTGGTACCCCTCGCCGATGGTCGACGCGGGCTACGACGTGGCGGACTACCGCGACGTGGACCCGGCCTACGGCACGCTCGCCGACGCGGAGGCCCTGATCGCCGAGGCGCACGGCCTCGGCATGCGCGTGCTCCTCGACATCGTCCCCAACCACACCTCCGACGCGCACCCCTGGTTCCGCGCGGCGCTGGACGGGGATCCGGCGGCCCGGGCGCGGTACCACTTCCGCGACGGGCAGGGCGCGGACGGCGAGCTGCCGCCCAACGACTGGGAGAGCTGCTTCCGCGGCCCCGCGTGGACCCGCACCACCGATCCCGACGGGCGCCCGGGCGCCTGGTACCTGCACCTGTTCGCCGCGGAGCAGCCCGACCTCGACTGGACGAGCCCCGAGGTGCGCGCGGAGTTCGTCGACGTGCTGCGCTTCTGGTTCGACCGCGGCGTCGATGGCTTCCGGGTCGACGTCGCGCACGGGCTGGCGAAGGCGGCCGGGCTCCCCGACGGGCGGGGCGCCGACCGCCGCACCGAGGCGCATCCGGGCTGGGACCAGGACGAGGTCCACGACGTGTACCGGGAGTGGCGCGGGGTCGCCGACTCCTACGACCCGCCGCGGATCTTCGTCGCCGAGGCCTGGGTGGCGCGGCCCGAGCGGCTGCCGCTCTACCTCCGCCCCGACGAGCTGCACACCGCGTTCGAGTTCGAGCCGCTGCACACGGCGTTCCGCGCGGGACCCTGGCGGCGGGTCATCGACCAGGGCCTGGCGAAGGCCGCCGACACGGGCGCACCGAGCGCCTGGGCGCTGACCAACCACGACGTGGTCCGGCAGGCGACCCGCTACGGCCGGGAGCAGCCGGAGGTGCGGGCCTCGAACGAGCAGCAGCGCGCCCGCTTCGGGGTGGACCCGGTCGACCGCGAGCTCGGCCGCCGTCGCGCCCGCGCGGCGGTCACGCTCACGATGGCCCTGCCCGGCGTCGCCTACCTCTACTTCGGCGAGGAGCTCGGGCTGCACGAGGTGGAGGACATCCCCGACGCGCGCCGCCATGACCCCATCCACCTCCGCTCGGGCGGCAGCGACCCGGGGCGGGACGGCTCCCGGGTGCCGATCCCCTGGTCGGGGTCGGCGGCCCCCTTCGGCTTCTCGACCGGCGTCCCCGACGGCGGCCTGGGACCGTGGCTGCCGCAGCCGGACGAGTGGGCGGGGCTCACGGTCGAGCGCCAGGAGGCGGATCCCGCGTCGACGCTCGCGCACTACCGGCGGCTGCTGGCGGCGCGCCGCGAGCTCGTGGTGGCGTCGGAGCCGCTGGTGTGGCTGCCCAGCCCGGCCGATGCGCTCGCCTTCCGGCGCGGATCGCTCGAGTGCTGGATCGCGTTCGGCACCGACCCGGTGCCGCTGCCGCCCGGACGACGGGTGGTGCTCAGCTCCACGGGCGCCGTCCACGACGCGCTCCCGCCCGACACGGCGGTCTGGCTGGTGCCCCACAGCTGATCGCGCTGCGGCACCTGCTCGGCGGGAGCGACCGCCGCCGCGTCAGAGCGACTCGAGCACGTCGACCGCCCCCCGCACGCCCTGCTCCCGTCGCATGAGCGCGCCCACCTCGGCCGCCCTCCCGCGACGGGACAGGGCGTCGCCCATCGCCCGGGCGAGGGCGTCGAGCGACATCCCGCGGCGCGGGACCGGCGCGGCGGCGACCCCCTGCCGGTGCAGCCGGGCGGCCCAGAACGGCTGGTCGGCAGTGACGGGCACCACGACGGCGGGCACGCCG
>NZ_JAVCVL010000410.1:0-828 GCF_032917815.1 Clavibacter sp. MX14-G9D
GCGGGTCCGACGGGCGGCGCGTCCGTCCGCGCGGAGGGCTGGGGCTGGCGGCACGCGGGCCGCAGCGCCTGGGCGGTCCGCGACGTCGACCTCGTGATCGAGCCGGGTGAGCGGGTCCTCCTGCTCGGCGCGTCCGGCGCCGGGAAGACGACCCTCCTGCACGCGCTGGCGGGCGTGCTCGGCGGCGACGACGAGGGCGAGGCCCGCGGGTCGCTCCGCGTCGACGGCCAGGATCCGGCGGAGCCGCGAGGCCGCGCCGGTCTCGTGCTGCAGGACCCGGACGCGCAGGTGATCCTCTCCCGGGTCGGCGACGACGTGGCGTTCGGCTGCGAGAACCTCGGCGTCCCGCGCGAGGAGATCTGGCCCCGCGTGCGCGCCGCCCTCGACGCGGTGGGGCTCGACGTCGCCCTCGACCGCTCGACCACCGCCCTCTCCGGTGGCCAGAAGCAGCGGCTCGCCCTCGCCGGCGTGCTCGCCATGCGCCCGGGGCTCCTCCTCCTGGACGAGCCGACCGCGAACCTCGATCCCGAGGGCGTCGGCGAGGTCCGTCGTGCCGTCGAGGCGGTCGTCGGCACGACGGGTGCCACGCTCGTCGTCATCGAGCACCGCGTCGCGGTGTGGCAGGACCTCGTCGACCGCGTGGTCGTCCTCGCGGCCGACGGGGGGATCCTCGCCGACGGGGCCCCCGACGACGTCCTCCGCGAGCAGGGCGCCGCGCTCGCGTCGGCCGGCGTCTGGGTCCCCGGGCGGGAGCCGTCCGCACCCGCCCGCCGGCGGGCGGCGACGGTACCGCTCGTGCGGGCCGACGACCTCGTCGTCGGCCGCGGC
>NZ_JAVCVL010000411.1:0-824 GCF_032917815.1 Clavibacter sp. MX14-G9D
ATCGGCACCCCCGTCACGGGCGAGGGCATCGACGGACCGGAGTGGCAGGTCATGCTCGGCACCCCGGTGCTCGACGCGACGGCGGCGGTGCTCGCGGCGGATCCGACCAACGAGGCCCCCACGGAGGGCATGCAGGACGCGGTCGTGCCGGTCACGGCCACCTACCTCGGCGCCACCGTGGGCGATCCGCTGTCGGAGCTGGCGGTGGGCTTCCTCGCCGCCGACGGATCGCAGTACTCGGCCGCCGACAGCTTCGTGCTCGCCCCGGCTCCGGCGTTCACCGACAACGAGGAGCTGCTGGATCCGCTGGGCACGGCGACCGGCAACGTGGTCGTCGAGATCCCCATCGACGGCGCCGCGGACGGCTTGTGGGCGACCGCGCCGGGCACGCTGTCCGACGCCTACTACTTCCGGGTCGGCTAGGGCGCGGGCGCATGGCGCGGACGGATCCGGAGGCGTCGCGACGCGACGTGGAGGCCCGGCTGACCGCGCTCGCGCACCCGCTCGCGGAGGCGGTCGCCGAGCTCCGGTCGGCCGTGGCGGCGGGGCGACCCGACGCCGTGGAGTCGTGGAAGTGGAACGCGCCCAGCTGGGCGCTCGACGACCACTTCGCCACGCTCGCGCTCCGCAGGCCCGACGAGGTGCTGCTGATCCTGCACGCGGGCGGCCGGCCGAGGTCGGACCGGGGCGCCATCCGAGTCGCGGATCCCGCGGGGCTCCTGCGCGCCGCCGCACCCGACCGGTCGATCGCGGCCTTCCCCAGCGCGGACGCGGTGCGCGCCGCCCGTCCCGCCCTCGAGGCCGTCGTGCGGGAGTGGGCGGCG
>NZ_JAVCVL010000412.1:0-823 GCF_032917815.1 Clavibacter sp. MX14-G9D
TGCGCCCGCGTCGTCGTGGTCGGGACCGGCAACCGGCCGGGCGGCCGCACGGACGGCGCATGGCGACGGGCGGGATCCGTGCGACTGGTGGACGAGGTCCCCGCGCACGGCGGACCGACCGCCGCCCTCGCCGCGGGCGTGGGCGCCCTCGACCCGGACGCGCTCCCGGAGTGGGTCCTCGTGCTCGCCGCCGACCTCGCGGATGCTCCCGACGCGGTGCGCGCCCTCCTCCCGCTGCGGCAGGACGCCGGCCTCGCCGACGGCCGGGACGTCATCGTCGCGCGCGATCCGGACGGGCGCGCGCAGCCGCTCCTCGCCCTGTACCGGGCCGCTCCGCTCGTGGCGGCGCTCGAGGCGATCGACCGCGCGACGGGCGTCGACGGCGTCGCGCTCCGTCGCGTCCTCGACGCCCTCGGCGCGGACCGCGTCGCCCATGCCGACCTGCCCGCCCGGCTCTGCGCCGACGTGGACACCCCCGACGACGCGCGCGCCCACCGTCTCCGCCTCCCCGACGACAGGATCCCCGATGCCCGCTGACACCTCCCCCGCCGTGCTCGACGCCTGGGTCGACCGGGTCGCCGCGCTCCTCGAGCTGCCCGCGCAGGAGGTCGAGGTGGCGCTCGTGCTGGACCTCGCGCGCGACGCCGCCCACGGCATCGCCCGGCCCGCCGCGCCCCTGACCACGTTCCTGCTGGGGCTCGCGGTGGGACGGGCCGGCGGCACGGCGGCCGACGCGCGACGGCTCGCGGCGGAGATCACGGCCGAGATCGACCACCTGCGGGATCCGGTCGGTCCGGTCGCCGTCGACGGCGGCGCGGCGGGC
>NZ_JAVCVL010000413.1:0-813 GCF_032917815.1 Clavibacter sp. MX14-G9D
GGCGAGCGCCGCCCCCGCCGCCCCCGCCGTCGACCGGGCCGCCGCCGACGCCGCGTTCGCCGCCCTCGAGGAGCGGTTCGACGCGCGCCTCGGCGTGCACCTGGTCGACACGGGCACGGGCGCCGAGGTCTCCTGGCGGGCGGACGAGCGATACGCGTACGCATCCACGATCAAGGCGCCGCTCGCCGCCGCGCTCCTCGACCGCGTGGGCATCGCGGGCCTCGACCGCGCGGTGCCGATCGAGGCGGCGGACGTCCTCGCGTACGCGCCCGTCACCGCGACGCGCGTCGGCGGCACCATGACCCTCCGCGAGCTGGCCGACGCCGCCATGACCCGGAGCGACAACACCGCGGCGAACCTGCTGCTCGAGGCCCTCGGCGGTCCGGCGGAGCTGGACGCGGCGCTCACGGCGCTCGGTGACGACACCACCGTCGTCTCCCGCACGGAGCCCGACCTCAACGAGGCGACGCCCGGCGACGACCGCGACACGACGACGCCGCGCGCCGCGGCCGCGCTCCTCCGGGCCTACGCGGTCGGGGATCCGGGTGCCCTCGCGGATCCGCTCGACGCCGACGAGCGCGCCCTGTTCACCGGCTGGCTGCGGGCGACGCGGACGGGCGACCCGCTCGTGCGTGCCGAGCTGCCCACGGGCTGGACCGTCGGCGACAAGTCCGGCTCGGGCGCCTACGCGAGCCGCGGCGACGTCGCCGTGGTGTGGCGGCCGGGCGCGGCGCCGCTCGTGATCGCGATCCACTCGTCGCGGGACGCGCCGGACGCCGAGGCCGACGACGCGCTCGTCTCGGGCGCCGCGCG
>NZ_JAVCVL010000414.1:0-807 GCF_032917815.1 Clavibacter sp. MX14-G9D
ACCCAGACCCGCTGGCGCTGGCCGCCGGAGAGCTCGTCGACGTGGCGGGGGGGGGGGGGGGGGGCGCCGGGGGGGGGCGGCGCCCGCCGCCTGACCCGCAGCGCGGGCCTGCCGCTCGTGCCGGCCGCGCTCACGGGCGGGCTGCTGCTGCTCGCCGCCGACCACGCGGCCCAGCACGCGCTGCCCGGGACGGTGCCCGTGGGCATCGTCACGGTCGTCGTGGGCGGGGTCTACCTGATCGCGCTGCTGATCCGCGAGGCGTCGCGCCGTGCCTGAGCCCCTGCCGCACTCCGCCCCGCACGACCCGATGGGAGGTCCCGCCGTTGACACCGCCGAACCCGATGCCGACACCGCGTCCGCCCCGCGCCTCCGCGCCGACGGCGTCACCCTCTCCTACGACCGGCGGGTGATCTCGGAGCACCTCGACGTGTCGGTGCCCGACCGCTCGTTCACCGTCATCGTCGGCCCGAACGCGTGCGGCAAGTCGACCCTGCTGCGCGCCCTGTCGCGGCTCCTCGCGCCGACCGCGGGCACCGTGCTCCTCGACGACCGGCCGCTCTCCTCGTACCGGGCAAAGGAGGCGGCGCGGATCGTCGGCCTCCTCCCGCAGAGCGCCATCGCGCCGGACGGGATCACGGTGGCCGACCTCGTGGCGCGCGGCCGCTTCCCGCACCAGAACCTCATCCGCCAGTGGACGGCGACCGACGAGGACGCCGTGCAGCAGGCGATGGCCGCCACCGGCGTCGACGACCTCGCGGCCCGCCACGTCGACGAGCTCTCCGGCGGCCAGCGCCAGCGGGTCTGGGT
>NZ_JAVCVL010000415.1:0-805 GCF_032917815.1 Clavibacter sp. MX14-G9D
CCGCCGGAGCGCGCCGTGCCGGGGCGCGGCGGGCGCGGGCGCGGGCGCGGGGCGAGGACGCCGGGAGGGCCGGTCCCCGGGCGGCACGCGCGGTCGCCGTTCTCGCGACGCACGCGCGTGAGCGCGAACACGGCCACCACGACGGCGACGGCACCGAGGGCGAGCCCGCCCACGCCGAGGCCCACCGCGACCGCGCTGGTCGTGGCGCTGGGGTCCGAGGCCGCGACGACGGCCGCGTCCGGCGCGGGCGTCGTCGTCATGGCGCTCATGGCGTCGGCGGGCGGCGCGTCGTCCACGTAGAGGACGGGCGCGGGGTGCTCCGGCTCCGCGCCGGACGCCGGGGTCGTCTCGTCCCAGTCCACGACGGATCCGTCGGAGTAGCCCTGGTGGGCCGGCAGCACGATGCTGCCGGTCTCGGGGACGGGTCCCACCGAGACGGTGAAGCGCTGGAACTCGCCGGCCGCGAGGCCCACGCCGTCGTCGGCGGTCCACGTGACCTCGATCGGCGCGTCGGTGATGGTCGCGTCGTCCGTCTGCACGGGCGCGTCGAGCGCCTCCGTCGTGACCTGGGCCGTCCATCCGGGCACCGGCTCGGTGGACAGGCTCGAGAACGGGGTGTCCTGCGGGAGGTCCACGGTGACCCGCGTCGTGGTGGCCGTCGCCGACTCGGTCGGGACCGTGAAGGTCAGCGTGCTGTAGCCGCCGGCGGACGCCTGGTCGGGCGAGACGCGGACGTGCGCGGAGGCCGCGAGCGGCGCGGCGACGGCGAGCGCGACGCCGCCGACGAGCGCGGCGGCCGAGCGGG
>NZ_JAVCVL010000416.1:0-789 GCF_032917815.1 Clavibacter sp. MX14-G9D
GCACGGGCGCGGGCGTCGCGGCGACGACCGGGGCGGGCGCGGGCCCTGCGGCGGGCACATCGGCCGGGGTCGCCGTCACGTCGTCGAGGCTCATCGTCCCGCCTCCCCGCCCGGCGCCGGGCGCGCCTGCACGTCGACCACGGTCACGTCGATGCCCTCGACGCGCAGCTCGGTGTGCCGCAGCAGCGCCGCGTTCACCCGCTCGCGCACGCGCTGCGCCAGCTCGGGGAGCGGATCCCCCCACACGACGCTCATGGTGAGCGCGACCCGCACGGGCGCCCCGGGCACGGTGACGTCGCCGTCGAGGGTGCAGCGCCCGATGAGGACGCCGGGGACCTCGTCGCCGGCCTGGCGGACGAGGGTGCGGACGGCGCCCTCCGTCAGCGCGAGGCTCACCGAGGGGTCCGGGTGGGAGAGGGGGATGTCGCGGCCGGCGCGGGACTCCCGGCTGATGTGGGAGAGCACGCCGCGGAAGAAGTCGTCGCCGGGCGCCTCCGCCTCGTCGGCCTCGACCTGCACGAGCTCGCGGCCGAGGTCGCGCATGTGCTCGAGGGCGCGGAGCGCGTTGCGGGCCTCGGGGTCGTCCTCGTAGGCGGCGATGCGCGGGGAGCGGCCGCCGTCGAGGTAGTCGGCGAGCGCGGCCATGTCGAGGGGCGCGCCCTCGGGGTCGTGCGCGGGATCCGCGTCGGGGGCCGGCAGCACCGGCTCGGCGGAGGCGGTGGGAGCGGGAGCCGCCGACGGCGTCGGGTCGGCGGGGGGGGGGGGGGGGGCGCCCGGCGGCCCCCGCGC
>NZ_JAVCVL010000417.1:0-768 GCF_032917815.1 Clavibacter sp. MX14-G9D
GGCCGGCTACGCCCTCGGCTGGCGCGAGCTCGTCGCGGTCGCCTGGACCGCCGCGGCGCTGTGGGTCATCGCGCTCCTGCACCTCGTCGGCTCCGCGGGCGTGGAGGTGTCGCTGCGCCTGCCGCGGGACCGGGTCGTCGCGGGGGAGCGCGCGCCCGCGACCGTCGCCGTGCGGAACCCGCTGCGGCGCCGGGCGGTGGGGCTCACGGTCGAGGTGCCGGTCGGATCCGGGCTCGCCGAGATCCACGTGCCCTCCCTCGCGCACGGGCACTCCCACGAGGACGTCTTCGTGGTGCCCACCTCGCGGCGCGGCGTCATCGCGCTCGGCCCCGCCCGCATCGTCCGCGGCGACCCGATCGGGCTGGTGCGCCGCGAGTCCACCGAGGCGGCGGCCACCCGGCTGCTCGTGCACCCCCGGACCATCGCGATGCCGAGCACGAGCACGGGGTTCGTCCGCGACCTCGAGGGCCGCGCCACGCGCGACCTCACGGACAGCGACGTCTCGTTCCAGTCCCTCCGCGAGTACGTGCCGGGGGACGCCGTGCGCCACATCCACTGGCGCTCCACCGCGAAGACCGGCGTGCACATGGTGCGGCGGTTCGAGGAGACGCGACGGAGCCACATCATGGTCGCGCTGTCGCTGAGCGCCGACGACTACGGGGACCGCGACGCGGCGGAGGGGACGGGATCGCTGCCGGCGTCGGCGTCGGCGTCGGGCGCGGCCGGCGCCGGGCCGGCCCCGGGCGGTGACGCGGCGTTCCCGGCGGG
>NZ_JAVCVL010000418.1:0-766 GCF_032917815.1 Clavibacter sp. MX14-G9D
CGCCGACGCCCTGGCGGCGACGCGCCTCCTGCGCCGGGCCGACCGGCGGCTGGGCCTGCGGCCCGCCGTGTTCCTGGCGGAGCACGCGGTCGCGCGGCGGCGCCCCGCGTGACGCCCGCACGCGGATCCCTGCACCACGTCGAGCTACAGGTGCGCGACCTCGACGCCGCGCTCGCCTCCTGGGGCTGGCTCCTCGGCGAGCTCGGCTACGCGGAGGAGACTCGCTGGTCCGCCGGCGCCACGCTGCGCCTCGGCGACGCGTACCTCGTGATCGCCCGCGCTCCGCGGGACGTCCCGCACGACCGCCGTGGAGCGGGCCTCAGCCACCTCGCCTTCCACGCGGGGTCCGCCGCCGACGTCGAGCGGCTCTGGGTCGCGGCGCCGGAGCACGGCTGGGCGCACCTCTACGTCGACCGCCACCCGTTCGCCGGGGGGCCGGACCACCGCGCCGCGTTCCTCGAGGACGGGGAGCGCATGAAGGTCGAGCTCGTGGCCGACGCCTGACCGTCGATCATCTGACCGCTGACCGCTGACCGCTGACCGCTGACCGCTGACCGCCTGACCCCGACCCCGCCCACCCGCGGCGGCGCCGCCTGCGACCTGAGTCGCAACCCGGGTGCCGACTCCCGCGCCCTGTGCGGCGGGCGTCGACCGGGGAGCGTGGGATCCATGGACACGACACCCCGATCCACCGCCCCACGCCCCGCCCCGGACGGCCGACGCGCCCGCGCTCCCCGCGGCGCGCGCCGTCCGCGTCGACTCGCCG
>NZ_JAVCVL010000419.1:0-762 GCF_032917815.1 Clavibacter sp. MX14-G9D
CCGACGGCACGCGGCTCGTGCGCGCCGACCGCGACCGCGCCGACGCCTACGCGGCCGTCGCGGGCGCGGAATGGGACGAGGTCGTCGACCTCACCTCCTCCGCGGAGCACGCCCGCGCGGCCGTCGCGGCGCTCGCCGACCGGGCCCGCCACTGGACGCTGGTCAGCACCGTCTCGGTCTACGCCGCGCCCGCCCGGCCCGGCGACGACGAGACGGCGGCGGTGGTCGAGCCGGTGGACCTCGAGGACTACGGCCAGGCGAAGGCCGCGGCCGAGCGCGCCGTCACCGCGGCGCTCGCGGGACGGCGGATGATCGTGCGGCCCGGGCTCGTCGTCGGGCCGGGCGACGACAGCGACCGGTTCGGCTACTGGCCCGCTCGCGCCGCGCTGGCGGGCGAGGGGCCCCTCCTCCTGCCCGACGCCGCCGGACGGCGCGCCCAGGTCATCGACGCCCGGGACCTCGCCGACCTGGTGGTCGACGTGAGCGCGCGGCGGATCGACGGCGTCGTCGACGCGGTCGGGGAGAGCGTGCCGCTCGCGGACGTGCTCGAACTCGCGGCGGAGGCGGCAGGATCCACGGGCGAACGGGTCGTCGCGACCGACGCGCAGCTGGCCGACGCGGATGTCCGGCACTGGGCGGGGCCGCGCTCGCTGCCGCTGTGGCTGCCCCGCGACGCCGCGGCGCTCACCGCCCGGAGCGACGCGGGGATCCGCGCCCTCGGGTCGCGCCGACGCCTACGCGGCCGTCGCGGGCGCGGAATGG
>NZ_JAVCVL010000042.1:0-16316 GCF_032917815.1 Clavibacter sp. MX14-G9D
GGGCCGGCGAGTCGATGCCGCGCATCGTCGCGAACCAGCGGCGGCAGCACGCGGAGGCGACCGCCGGCCGCTTGCGGCGCGCCCACGCGGACGCGGAGCGCCAGGCCGCGGATGCGGTCGCGGATGCCGCGGTGCATCTGCGGCAGGACGCACCCCTGCGGCTCGACCTGCCGGATCCGGCGCTCCCCGCCTCTCGGCGCCTCGCCGAGATCACGGTCCGCGGCCGCACGCGCGTGGTGCAGGGTCCGGAGCGCATCGCCGTCACGGGGGCGAACGGCGTCGGGAAGTCGACCCTGCTGGCACTGCTCGTCGGCTCGCCCGACGCGCGCCCGCACCCGCTGCCCGGCACGGGCGCCCGTGCCCTCACGAACCGGGTCGGCTACCTGCCGCAGGGTCGCGACGGCCTCGACGACGCCCTCACGGTGCTCGAGAACGTGCGGCGGGACGCGCCCGACGTGCCGCCGCGGGAGCTGCGGAACCGCCTGGCGCGCTTCCAGCTCCGGGGCGCCGCCGTCGACCGGGCCGCGGCGACGCTGTCCGGCGGGGAGCGGTTCCGCGTGGCCCTCGCGGGACTGCTGCTGGCGGATCCGCCACCGCAGCTCCTCGTGCTCGACGAGCCGACCAACGACCTCGACATGGCGGGCGCCGACCGCCTCGTCGAGGCGCTGCGGGCCTACCGGGGCGCGCTGGTGATCGTCAGCCACGACTCCGCGCTGCTCGACCGGATCGACCTCGACGACCGGATCGACCTCGCGTGATCGGGGCGGGAGCGGCAGCGGGGGCGGCAGGCGCGCCCTCAGACCCGCCGCGAGAAGGCCGCGAGCCCCTGCTCCCCGTGCGGCGCGAACCCGAGCGCCCGGTAGAAGGGGTGCGAGCGGCCGCCGTCCTCGGTGCCGCCGGCGTCGGTGGTGAGCACGATGAGGACGCCCGCGGCCGCCCGGTCGCGCACGTGCTCCACGAGCGCGCGGCCGATGCCGCCGCGCTGGGATCCGGGGTGCACGAGGAGGTCCTGGAGGTAGCAGATCGACACCCCGTCGCCCACCGTGCGCACGAGCCCGACGAGGCGTCCGTCGTCGTCGCGCGCGGTGGCGACGAGGTCGGATCCGGCGAGCGCCCGCGCGAGCCGCTCCGGGTCGCGGGTGTACGCGCTCCACCCGACGGCCCCGTAGAGGTCGAGCAGCTCGTCGCGCGCGGGGACCTCCTCGGCGATGCGGACCATCCCGCCATCATGCCCGGGCCTACGCCGAGCCGACGCCGGCGCGGGCGTCGGCCTACGGTGATCCCATGCGCCCGCGCCTGCCTCCCGTCACCGACGCGTCGCTCGATGCCTTCGACGGCGGCGTGGGCGTCCTGTCGCGCGACGGCGTGCGGGCGGGCCACGTCGCGACCGTGCGGTGGCAGTACCACGGGCTGCTCGGGCGGCAGCTGCACTGGTGGATCTGGTACCTCGTCGTCTGGGAGGACGGCACCCGCGAGCGGTCGCAGGAGGACTACGCGCCGTACCTCGCCGTGCAGGAGATGCGCGCGGGCTACCTCGACGTCGACGTCGCCCGCGACCCGACGCGGGCGGGGCGCTACGACTTCGCGTGGCTCCCGCCCGCGGAGGCCGCGGCGACCCGGGAGCGCCTGGGCATCCAGGACAGCGACTTCTGACGCCGGCGCGGGGATCGTCCCGCCCGGTCGTCGAGGAGGAGCGGAGGTAGGGTCGGCAGGAGGAGCGGTGCCGCTCCGATCCCCAGTCGACGAGGACCACCATGACGACGACGAGCCGCCCTCCGCGCAGCAGCACCGCCGACCGGCCGCCGCGTCCCCGCCGCTCCCGCATGGCCCGTCGCGAGGCCATCGCCGGCTACCTCTTCATCAGCCCGTGGATCGTCGGCTTCCTCGTCTTCACGCTCGGCGCGATGGTCTACAGCCTCGTGGTCTCGTTCAGCGACTACAACCTCGCCACCGACGTGGCCACGCCCGTCGGCACCGAGAACTACGAGCGGCTCCTCACGGATCCGCGGGTGGCCCTCTCCCTCGGCAACACGCTCTTCTACGCGATCCTCGCGGTGCCGTTCGAGGTCTGCCTCGCGCTCCTGCTCGCGATCCTGCTGGCCCGCCTCGGCCGCGGCGCCGGCCTGTTCCGCACGCTCTACTACCTGCCCAAGATGACCCCCACGGTCGCGACCGCGAGCGTCTTCCTGCTGCTCCTCAACGGCAACACGGGCGCCGTGAACGAGGGCCTCGAGGCCATCGGCATCGACGGCCCGCAGTGGCTCATCGACCCCGACTGGGTGAAGCCGTCCATCGTGCTCATGACGCTCTGGGGCGTCAGCGGCACCATGGTGATCTTCCTCGCCGCCCTCAAGGACGTGCCGCGCGAGCTCTACGAGGTCTCCTCGCTCGACGGCGCCGGTCCCGTGCGGCAGTTCTTCTCCATCACCGTGCCGATGATCTCCGGTGCGATCTTCTTCAACGTCGTCGTGCTCACCATCGCGGCCCTGCAGGTGTTCGACCAGGCGTACCTGCTGTTCTGGCGCGACCAGACGAACGCCTCCCCCGACTCGTCGCTCTTCTACGGCGTGTACCTGTTCCAGCAGGCGTTCCGCTCGTTCGACTTCGGGTTCGCCGCCGCGATGGCGTGGCTGCTGTTCGTGATCGTCCTCGTCATCACGCTCGTGCAGGTGAAGCTGAGCAACCGGTTCGTCTACTACGAGGGGGACCGCTGATGGCCGTCACCGACCGCACGCCGGCCCAGCCCGCGTCCGCCGAGCCCGCGCCGCCCGCGGCCGCCACGGGGGATCCGCGCCTCGCCGCCGCCCTCACCCCGATGCCGTCCCGCGACGTCCGGCCGACCCGCCGCGACCCCGACCGGGGACGCCGCGTGCGCTCCCGGATCTCCCGTGCGCTCATCGCCGTGGTGCTCGTGGGCTTCGCGCTGCTGTTCCTGTACCCGTTCGTCTGGCTGCTCGCCGCGAGCCTCAAGCCGCGCGGCGAGGTGTTCGACAACGCGCTCTGGCCGCGCACCTTCACGCCGCAGAACTACGTCGAGGTGTGGGAGCAACTGCCGCTGCTCGGCTGGATGGGGAACAGCCTCGCGATCGCCCTCATCGCCGCCGCCCTGGTGTCGCTGTCGAGCGCGCTCGTCGCGTTCGGGTTCGCGTACTTCCGCTTCCCGGGGCGGAAGCTGCTCTTCGGCCTGGTGCTCGCCACGATGATGCTGCCCGGCGCGGTGACGATGGTGCCGCAGTTCCTCATCTGGAAGAACCTCGGGCTCATCGGCACCTGGATCCCGCTGTTCGGCATGAACCTGTTCGGCTCGGCCTTCTACATCTTCCTGCAGCGCCAGTTCTTCCTCGGGCTGCCGAAGGAGCTGTTCGAAGCGGCCCGGCTCGACGGGGCGAGCTACTTCGGGATGTTCCGGCGGATCGCGCTGCCGCTGTCGATCCCGTCGTTCGTCATCATCTTCATCTTCGAGTTCCAGGCCAGCTGGAACAACCTGCAGGCGTCGCTCATCTACCTCAACGCCGGCAGCGTGGAGGGCTTCACCGTGCCGCTCGGCCTCTCGTACGCGATGACGGCGTTCAGCCCGACGAACGGCGGGCAGGGCGACTACCAGCTGGTCATGGTCGCGGCGCTGCTCGTGACGCTGCCGATGCTGCTGCTGTTCGCGTTCGGGCAGCGGTACTTCGTGGAGGGCATCGCGACGCAGGGCCGCAAGGGCTGAGGCCCGGCCGTGCCGCCCCCGGTCGCGGCGCGGCACGGCACCGTGCGGCGCGGATCAGTGGCCGGTGTCGACGAGCTTCAGGCCGATCACGCAGCCGACGAGGCCGAGCAGCAGCAGGATCTTGACGACGCTGGCGGGCTCGGCACCGGTGACGATCGCGTACGTCACGGTCAGCGACGCGCCGATGCCCACCCACACGGCGTAGGCGGTGCCCGTGCTGATCTCCCGCATGGCGTAGGCGAGGCCCACCATGCTCAGCACGACGGTCACGGCGAACACGATCGTCGGCCCGAGCTTCGTGAGGCCGGCGGACTTCCCGAGGGCGGTGGCCCAGACGGCCTCCAGGACCCCGGACACGATGAGGACGATCCACGACATGGCTGTTCCCTACGGCCAGTCTTGTCGCGTTCCGGGTACTGATCCGTCGTCCGGGAGCGCGGTCGGGCGCCCGGTCACAGCGTAGCCGGGCGCCCTGATCACGCCATGTGCACGTCGGCGCCGGGTCAGCGCGCCGCCTGCTCGTAGGCCCGCATGGCCGCGGTCTGCGCGTCGCCGAGCGCCTGCTCGGGCGTCTTGTCGCCGAGGAGGGTCGAGGCGACGGCGTTCTGCAGCTCGCTCTGGATCTGCTGGCCGGCCGGCGACCCGCCGATGGAACGCCCCTCCGCCACCACGTCGTAGAACGTGCCGATGGCCTGGTCGATCCCGTCGTCGCCGCTCGGCACCACGTGGGCCTCGCGGATCGCCTGGTCGGCCGCCGGGGACCCGGTGAACAGGCCCGTGTTGATGCCGCCGTTCTCCGTCACGGTCGCGGCGCGCACGTCGCCCGCGGCCTCCCAGCCCTCCTGGCTGGTCAGGTCGAGCATCCACGCGCACGCGGCGTCCTTGTTCGCGGCGCCCGCGGGGATCACGAACGCGGATCCGCCGGCGACCGAGAACGGCTCGCCGTCCTGGTCGCGGAACGGCACCGCGGAGATGTCGATGTCGTCGCGGTACGGCGCGATCACGTTGAGGTACCACTGCGCCGCCACCTGCGACCCGACCTGGTCGGCCACGAACTGGTTGCCGTCGCCGAAGGTGTCGAAGGCGTCGGTGAAGCTCTTGCCCTTCGCGTAGCCGCCCTGCGCGTCGGACAGCTCCTTCAGGAACTCCAGGCCCGGCAGGTTGGACGGGTCGTCGAGGGTGGGCTGGCCGTCGTCGCCGACGAGCTGGCCGCCGAAGCCGAGCATCCAGAGCGCCGCCTGGCTGGTGGGCACGGCGTCGAGGCCGAGCACCGCGGGATCGCCGCCGGACTCCTGGTAGACCTTCCCGACCGCGTCGAGCAGCTGGTCGGGCTTCGAGGTGTCGAACTGGTCGGCAGTGACGCCGGCCGCGGAGAGCACGCGCTCGTTGAGGATGATCGCCGGCGGCTGGAAGAACTGCGGCACCGCCCAGATCGCGTCGTCGTACCGGATGTCGTTCGTGACGGACTCGTAGAAGCGCTCCTCCGGGTCGACGTCGTTCACGGCGTAGCACTCGTCGAGCGGGAGGATCAGGTCCTGCGCCGCGTAGGTCGCCACGAACTGGCGGTCCATCTGCACGACGTCCGGGGTCTGGCCGCTCGCGACGCGCGTGGTGAACTTCTGCGCGTCGAAGGCGGTGGCGTCGAGGTCGATGGTGACGCCGTCGAGCGCCTCCGCCGCGTGCGCCATGCGGGCCTCGCCCACGTCGTCGGCGCCGTCGAACGCCCAGGCCTTCAGCGTGCCCGTCGCCTCCGCGGTGAAGGAGGCGTCGGCGGCTCCCGAGCCGCCGGATCCGCAGCCTGCCAGCAGCGTGGCCGTGGCCGCCGCCGCGATGACCGCGAGCGTGCGGTGTGTCCTGGTCATGTGGTTCCCTCCGAGAGCACGGCGGGCGTCATCGCCCCCGGTCTCGAACGTACGCCGCTTCTCCTCCGGCGATCCGGGCGGCGGGTCCGCGGCTCAGCTGGCCGAGCTGTACCACTTCGAGACCAGGTGGTCGGCCTCCACTCGGCGGATGGTGCCGGAGTGCGAGCGGAGCACGATGCTCGAGGTGCGGATCATGCCGCGGTGTCGGGTGACGCCCGCGACGAGCGCGCCGTCGGTGACGCCCGTGGCGACGAAGTACGCGTTGTCGCCCGTGACGAGGTCGTCCTGGTCGAGGATGCGCTCGAGGTCGTGGCCCGCGTCGACGGCGCGCTGCCGCTCCGCGTCGTCCTTCGGCGCGAGGCGGGAGAGGAGCACGCCGCCGAGCGCCTTGATGGCGCACGCGGTGATGATGCCCTCGGGGGTGCCGCCGATGCCGACGCACATGTCGATGCGGGAGTCGGGGCGGGCCGCGTTGATGCCGCCGGCCACGTCGCCGTCGAGCAGGAGCCGCGTCGAGGCGCCGGCCGCGCGGATCTGCGCGATGAGGTCCGCGTGCCGCGGCCGGTCGAGGACGGCGACCTGCATGTCCTCCACCGCGAGGCCCTTCGCGTCCGCGAGCGCGCGGATGTTCTCGCCGATGGGGCGGTCGAGGTCGACGACGCCGCGGCCCTCGGGGCCGGTGACGAGCTTGTCCATGTAGAAGACCGCGGACGGGTCGAACATGCTGCCGCGGTCGCTCACCGCGATGACGGAGAGGGCGTTCATGCGGCCGGCGGCGGTGAGGCTCGTGCCGTCGATGGGATCGACCGCGATGTCGCAGGCGGGGCCGAAGCCGTTGCCGACGTGCTCGCCGTTGAAGAGCATGGGCGCCTCGTCCTTCTCGCCCTCGCCGATGACGACGAGCCCGTCGAACGCGACGGTGCCGAGGAACTTGCGCATGGCGTCGACGGCGGCGCCGTCGGCGGCGTTCTTGTCGCCCTTGCCGATGAAGGGGGCGGAGCGGATGGCCGCGGCCTCGGTGGCCCGCACGAGCTCCATCCCGAGGTTGCGATCCGGGTTCGAGTAGTTCTCCTCGGTCATGGTGGGGTTCCTCCCGGTAGAGACGTGCGCGGGCGGCTCCGTCGACTCCGCAGGTGCGTCAGACCGATCCTACGGCGGGGGTGCTGGCCTTCCCGCTGCCGCGGGCGATGTGCCGGATCATCACGTTGAGCGTCGCGACGAACGGCACGGCGAAGAGCGCGCCGGCCACTCCGCCGACGTAGGAGCCGGCCGCGACCGCGAGCACCACCGCGAGCGGGTGGACGTGGACGGCCCCGCCCATGACGAGGGGCTGCAGCACGTGCGACTCGAGCAGGTGCACGCCGATGACGGCGGCCAGCATGATGACGGCCTGCAGCGGCCCCACGAACACCAGCGCGATGACGACGGCGAACGCGCCCGACACGATGGCGCCCACGACGGGGATGAACGAGGCGAGGAACACGACCACGGCGATGGGGACGGCGAGCGGCAGGCCGAGGAGCCAGGCGGCGAGGCCGATGCCGACCGCGTTGCCGGCCGCGACGAATATCTGCACGCGCGTGAAGGCGGAGAGCGTGACCCAGCCCGCGCGGCCGGCGCCGTCGATGGCGGGACGCGCGCGGCGCGGAAACACGGAGACGACGAAGCGCCAGATGCCCCGGCCGTCGACGAGCACGATGACGATGGTGAAGAAGGCGAGGAGCGCGCCCGTGACGAGGTGGCCGACCCCGAGCCCGGCGTCGAGCGCCCCGGTGAGCAGGGCCTCGCGGCTGCTCTCGAGCGCCGTCCCCGCGGACGCGACCAGCGCGTCGTAGTCGGACGGCACCACGTTGAACGGCGGCTGCGCGAGCAGGTCGCGGGCCGCGTCGAACCGGTCCATCGCCTCCCGCTGCAGCGTGGGGATGCCCGTGCGGATCTCGGTGACGAGCAGCAGCACCAGTGCCGAGATGACGACCGCGGTGCCGAGGAGCGTCGCCGTGATGGCCACCCAGGCGGGCCACCTGCGCCTCCGGAGCCCGGCCACGAGCGGCTCGAGCAGCGCGCAGACGAGGAGGCCGACGAGGAACGGGATGACCACCTCCTTCACGGCGAGGAGGAGCCAGACGGCCGCGGCGATCGCGATGCCGATGACGAGCAGGCGCCACGACCACTCGGCCGCGAGCAGCACGCCCGGGGTGACGCCTCGGGCGGGCGCCTCGGGCGGGGGCTCGACGGGGTGGGACATGGCGGTGCTCCGATCTCGGTGCGCGGGAGGAGGATCCCCGCGGGAGGAGGAGAGCCGGCGCCCATCATGGCGGGACGCGGAGGCCGACGGCCGGCGGTGTCCCGGATGCGCGAGCACGAGCATCCTCCGCGGTTCTGTGCGGGAGGCGAGCACGCACGCGGGGATCAGAGCGGGGCGGCGTCGGGCGGCGCACCGACGACGAAGGGCCCCGGTCTCCCGGGGCCCTTCGCGCGGATCGAGGGCTGCGCGCGAGGCGCGGTGCCGGATCCTGCTGGCGGTGGCGGTGGGATTTGAACCCACGGTGGAGTCTCCCCCACACACGCTTTCGAGGCGTGCTCCTTAGGCCGCTCGGACACGCCACCGGGATCGAGTGTAGTACAGGGCCGAGGCGGGGTCGCACGGGGCCGTGACGGGCGTCGCGGCGTCGGCCGCGCGGATGCCGCGCACCGCGGCGCCGGAGCGGGCATGCTCGGAGGGACCCGCCCCGACCCCGAGGAGAACCGTGCCCGACACCCGCGACCCCGCGCTCACCTGGCTCCTGTTCGACATCGGCGGCGTGCTCATCACGCGGCCCGACGACATCGGCGCGCTCACCCGGGCGCTGGATCCCGCGGGCGCCACGGGCGAGGACGCCGAGGCGCGCGTCCGCGCGTCCTTCGACGCGCACCGCCAGGAGCACGACCGGGGTGGGAGCGCCCGGGCGTTCTGGGCGGCCGTCGCCGCCGACGTGGACGCCGCCGACCCCGACGCGGACCGGCTCGCGGAGCTCGTCGCCATCGAGCAGCGCCGCTGGGGCTCGCCGGACGACGCGACGCTCGCCGGCCTCGACCGCGCCATCGCCGCGGGCTACCGGCTCGCGGGGCTGTCCAACGCCCCGCACGAGCTCGCCGACGTGCTGGAGGACCCGGACGGCTGGGGATCCCGCTTCGAGCACGTCATGACGAGCGCGCGCATCGGCATGGCCAAGCCCGACCCCGCCGTCTGGCCGCTCGCGGTGGCGCGCCTCGGGAGCCCGGCCGAGCGGATCCTCTTCGTCGACGACAAGCCCGCGAACGTGGACGGAGCCCGGGCGGCGGGCATGCGCGCGCACGTGTGGGAGGGGCTCGGGACGCTGGACGCGATCCTGGCCGGCGCGCCCGGCTGACCGCGTCGCGGCTAGCGTCGCCCGGCGGCGCCCAGCGTCACGCGGCCATCGACGATCCCCGCGGCGACCTCCGGCATCGGCGCGCTCATGCTCCGTGCGTGGTCGCGGATCAGGCGGAACGCCTCGTCCATGTCGACGCCGCGCGTGTGCGCGATGACGCCCTTCGCCTGCTCGATGAGCACCCGGCTGTCGAGCGCGTGCCGGAGCTGGTCGCGCACGATCGTGCTGTCGCGGATCGTGCGCTCCTGCAGGACGCTGATGGTCGCCACGTCGGCGAGCGCCTGCGCGGCCGTCGCGTCGGCCTCGTTGAGCACGCCCTCGTGCTCGCGGAACAGGTTGAGGGACCCGATGACCTGCCCGCGGAGGCGCAGCGGGATCGCGTGGACCGACAGGTACCCGGCGCCCGCGGCCAGCGCGGCGAAGGCGGGCCAGCGGTCCCGCATCCCGCGCACGTCCTCGACGGACACCACGCGGCCGGTGGTCACCGCCTCGACGCACGGCCCCTCGCCGACCTCGAGCTGCATGAGGCCGACGAGCCGGCTCCGCTCGCTCGTGGAGGCGACCACCTCGAGGTGCTGGTCGTCGGGGCCGATGATGATGCCGGACGCGCTGGCGTCGAACAGGAGCGTGGCCTGGTCGACGAGGGTCTGGAGCAGGTCGAGCACGTCGAAGTCGCTCACGAGCGAGTCGGCGAGGTGGACGAAGGTGTGGACGAGCAGCTCTTCCCGGGTCTCCGGCATCGGCGTGGTTCCTCTGGGTCGTTCGGTCGGTCGGTCGGTCATGGTCCGCGTCAGCGGTCCGGGCTGAAGTCGAGCACCCGGCCCACGACGTCCTCGGCGACGTCGCGGACGCTCCGCCCGGTGGCGAAGGCGTGGCCGCGGAGGACGAGGAGGGCGTCGTCCGGGGGGATGCCCATCTGCGCCACCACCATCCCCGTGGCCTGGTGCACCTCGCGGCGCGAGAACCGGCCCTCCCAGGCGTCCGACTCCCCCTGGGGCAGGTCGGCGGACAGGAGCGCGCGGCGCAGCACCTGGCGGGCCACGATGCGCGAGAGCGAGGTCGCGTCGGTGACCTCCTGGTCGGAGATGTCCCGGGCGGTGCGGGAGTAGAGGTCGACCGCGCCGAGGCTGAGGCCGGCGACCACGAGCGGGAACGCGAAGACGGCGCCGAGACCGTTCGCGAGCATCGCGTGCCCGGCGAGCGGCCAGGAGGTGTCGGACGGGTTCCGGATGTCGGGCTCGAGCACCGGGCGCCGGGATCCCGCGGCCACCCAGCACGGGCCCTCGCCGAGGTCGAGCTGGATCTCGTCGAGACGTGCCGCGTGGTCGTCGGACGCGCAGAGGGTCTCGTTGCCGAGCGGATCCCCGAGGGTCGAGACGGCGGCGCCGCTCACGCCGATCGCCGCGACGATCGGGCCGCACAGGTCGCTGCCGGATGCGGTCGCGCGCTCCAGCGCCAGTGCGGCGCCCGCGTAGAGGCCGCGGTCAGCCACGGTGCTCCTCACGACGGGGGCTCGTGCGCATGTCGTCTCCTCGGCCCGTGCGGTGCGCGTCGCGCTCGCGGCCCGACGGGTGGCGGGCGCCTCGCCACCCTATCGCCGGGGGGCCGCGGACCACGAGACCGCGGGCGTCACCGCGCGCGTGGAAGGCTGGTCGCGCGCACGCCGACCGGCGGCCGGTGACGGAGGACTCGGATGGACATCGGCGGATCCCTCGGCGAGATCACCCTGACGGTCGCGCTCCTCATGCTGCTGGCCGCGCTCGCCGCCGGCTGGATCGACGCGGTCGTGGGCGGCGGCGGCCTGCTGCAGCTGCCGGCGCTGCTGCTCGTGCCGGGGATCACGCCGGTGGAGGCGCTCGCGACCAACAAGCTCGCGTCCCTGTTCGGCACGACGACGAGCGCGGTCACCTGGTACCGGCGGACGCACCCGGACCTCCGCACGGCCCTGCCCATGGCCGCGGTCGCGCTGGCGGGCAGCTACGGCGGCGCGAGCCTCGCGGCGCTGCTGCCCGCCTCGGTGTTCAAGCCGCTCGTGGTGGTCGCGCTGATCATCGTGGCCGTCGTGACCATCGCCCGCCCGCGGCTCGGCGACGTGGCCGCGCTCCGCCACACGGGCCGGAAGCACCACGGGATCGCGGCGCTGCTCGGCATCGTGATCGGCTTCTACGACGGGCTCATCGGCCCGGGCACGGGCACGTTCCTGATCATCGCGCTCATCACCGCGCTGGGATACGACTTCGTGCTCGCGAGCGCCAAGGCGAAGATCGTGAACGTCGCGACGAACCTCGGCGCGCTCGCCTTCTTCATCCCGCAGGGCCACGTGCTCTGGGCGCTCGCGCTCGGCATGGGCGTCGCCAACATGGTGGGCGGCTACGCGGGATCCCGCATGGCCGTCGCCCGCGGCAGCCGCTTCATCCGCATCGCGTTCATCGTTGTGGTCGCGGTGCTGATCGTGAAGGTCGGGTCGGACGTGGTGGCGGAGTGGGCGGCGTGACCACCGGATCCCGGGCCTGGCGGCGGCATCGGGGCGCGTGGGAGGGTCGGGCATGACCCGATCCGCGCGTCCGTCCCCCGGCCTCGGCGCGCTCGCCGTCGGCCTGCTCGCCGCGGGGCTGGCCGCGTGCTCGTCGCCGGCGCCCCTCGCGTGCAGCGACGTCGGCTACTCGAACACGCTGGACGTGCAGGTGGTCGGACCGGAGGAGACGGTCGCGCAGGTGGCGCTCGTCCGGCTCTGCGACGCGGACGGCTGCTCGGGGACGCTCGAGCAGTCGGGTCCGTCCCCGGATCCGGACGCGGCGCTGCCCGAGTACTCGGCGACCGCGTCAGGGCCGGGTCGGTGGACGATCGCGCGCGGCATGACCACCCCGGCGCAGGGCACGCTGACCGCGCTGGCCGCCGACGGCACGGTGCTCGGCGAGGCGACCCCCGACCTGTCGTGGACGCTCGCCGACCCCGACGACCGCTGCGACACGGTGAGGACCGCCGGCACGGTCGAGCTCCCGCTCGCCGGCTGACGGTCCGGGGCCGGCTCGGGGCTCGGGCCCCGACGGCCCGCCGACCCCGGAGCCGAGCGCGTCCGGAGTCGTCCGCGTAGGAGTGTCGTGAGGTTCCCCGCGCGGCCGTATGGGAACCGTATGGATGCGCGAGGGCGTCCGCGCGCCAGGTGTCTAGTGGTGCCTCGTGCCCCGCCGGGCACCCGCGTCCGACCGGGCGCGGCACCCCTCACCGGAGGATCCCCGTGCTCGACCTCGTGTACATCGCAGGCGCCATCGTCCTGTTCGCCCTCGTCGGCCTCGTCGGCCGGGGGGTGGAGAAGCTGTGATCACCTCGTTCGCCGACGCGGCCGGCCTCGCCGCCGCCGTGCTCGGCATCGCCGCGGTGGTGTACCTCGTGTACGCCCTGATCCGCCCCGAGAGGTTCTGATGGACGCGCTCGCCGGCGTCCTCCAGGTCGCCTCCGTGGTCCTCGTCCTCGTGCTCGTGCACCGCCCCCTCGGCGACCTGATGGCGCGCATGTACGAGTCGAACCACGACACCCGCGTGGAGCGCGGGATCTACCGCCTCATCGGCGTCGACCCCCGCTCCGAGCAGACCTGGCCCGCCTACCTCCGCGCCGTGCTCGCGTTCTCGCTCACCGGCGTCCTCGTCGTCTACGGGATGCAGCGCCTCCAGGCCCTCCTCCCCTACGCGCTCGGCCTCCCCGCCGTGCCCGAGGGCCTGTCCTTCAACACCGCCGTCTCGTTCGTCACCAACACGAACTGGCAGTCGTACTCGCCCGAGGCGACCATGGGCTACACGGTGCAGCTGGCCGGGCTCGCCGTGCAGAACTTCGTGTCAGCGGCGGTCGGCATCGCGGTGGCCGTCGCGCTCGTCCGCGGCTTCGCCCGCACGCGCAGCGGCACCATCGGCAACATGTGGGTCGACCTGATCCGCGGATCCCTCCGCCTGCTGCTCCCCCTCTCGCTCGTCACCGCGGTGGTCCTCATCGCCGGCGGCGTGATCCAGGACCTCCAGGGGTTCCAGGACGTGGCGACCATCACCGGCGGGACGCAGACGCTCCCGGGCGGGCCGGTGGCCTCGCAGGAGGCGATCAAGATGCTCGGCACGAACGGCGGCGGGTTCTTCAACGCGAACTCCGCGCACCCGTTCGAGGACCCGACCGCGTGGACCAGCGCGTTCCAGGTGCTGCTGATGCTCCTGATCCCGTTCTCGCTCCCCCGCACCTTCGGGAAGCTGGTGGGCGACACCCGCCAGGGCACCGCGATCGCCGCCGTGGTGGCGACGATCTTCCTGGCCTCCCTCACGCTCCTGACGCTCTTCGAGCTGCAGGGCGCCGGCTCCGCGCCGACGGCGGCGGGCGGCGCGATGGAGGGCAAGGAGCAGCGGTTCGGCATCGTGCTCTCGACGCTGTTCGGATCCACCTCGACGCTCACCTCGACCGGCGCCGTCAACTCGATGCACGACTCGTACACGGCGCTCGGCGGCATGATGCCGATGCTGAACATGATGCTCGGCGAGGTCGCCCCCGGCGGCGTCGGATCCGGCCTCTACGGCATGCTCGTGCTCGCCGTCATCTCCGTGTTCGTCGCGGGCCTCCTCGTCGGCCGGACGCCCGAGTACCTCGGCAAGAAGATCGGGCCGCGGGAGATCAAGCTCGCGAGCCTCTACATCCTCGTCACGCCGGTCCTCGTGCTCACCGGCACGGCGCTGAGCTTCGCGATCCCGGCGGTCCGCGCGGACGTCGAGGGCACGTCGATCCTCAACGGCGGGCTGCACGGCCTGTCCGAGGTGGTCTACGCGTTCACCTCGGCGGCCAACAACAACGGATCCGCGTTCGCCGGCCTCACCGCGGACACGCCCTGGTTGAACACGGCCCTCGGCGTCGCGATGCTGCTCGGCAGGTTCCTGCCGATCGTGCTCGTGCTGGCGCTCGCCGGGTCCCTCGCGGCGCAGGACCGCATCCCCTCCACGGCGGGGACCCTGCCCACCCACCGGCCGCAGTTCGTCGGCCTCCTCATCGGGGTGACGGTCATCGTGACCGCTCTCACCTACTTCCCCGTTCTCGCGCTGGGTCCCCTGGCGGAAGGGCTGCAGTCATGACCACCATCACCCCCGAGGCCGAACCGCGCGAGGCCGCGTCGCCCGCGGCCGACCCGAAGCCGTCGCGCGCCCGCGCCGTCGACGCCCGCCAGCTCGCCGAGGCCCTCCCCGGCGCGTTCCGGAAGCTCGACCCGCGGCTGATGCGGCGGAACCCCGTGATGCTCATCGTCGAGGTCGGCGCCGCGTTCACCACGGTCCTCGCGATCGCCGAGCCCTTCACCGGCGGCCCCGGCAGCTCCGGCGGCAGCGAGGTGCCCGCGACCTTCACCGCCGGGATCGCCGTGTGGCTCTGGCTCACCGTCCTCTTCGCGAACCTCGCGGAGTCGGTGGCCGAGGGCCGCGGGAAGGCGCAGGCCGACAGCCTGCGGAGGACCCGCACCAGCACCATGGCGCACGTCGTCGCGTCCTACGACGCCTCCGGGGATCCGGGCGCCCAGCGCAGCGAGGTCCGCGACGTCTCGAGCGCCGACCTCGCGCTCGGCGACATGGTCGTCGTGGTCGCCGGGGAGTCGATCCCGGGCGACGGCGACGTCGTGTGGGGCATCGCGTCCATCGACGAGTCGGCCATCACGGGCGAGTCCGCGCCGGTGGTCCGCGAGTCCGGCGGCGACCGCAGCGCCGTCACGGGCGGCACGCGGGTGCTGAGCGACCGGATCGTCGTGCGCATCACCTCGAAGCCCGGCGAGACCTTCGTCGACCGCATGATCGGCCTCGTCGAGGGCGCGTCGCGCCAGCGCACGCCGAACGAGATCGCGCTCAACATCCTGCTCGCGAGCCTCACGATCGTGTTCGTCGTCGTGGCGCTCACGCTCAACCCGATCGCCTCGTACTCGGCGGCGACCGTGAGCGTGCCGGTGCTCATCGCGCTGCTCGTCTGCCTGATCCCCACCACCATCGGCGCGCTCCTCTCCGCCATCGGCATCGCCGGCATGGACCGGCTCGTGCAGCGGAACGTGCTGGCCATGTCCGGCCGCGCCGTCGAGGCCGCCGGCGACGTGACGACCCTGCTGCTCGACAAGACCGGCACCATCACGTACGGCAACCGCCGGGCGAGCGCCCTGATCCGCGTCGACGGCGTGGGCGACGACGAGCTCGCCCGGGCGGCGGCCATGTCGTCGCTCGCCGACCCGACGCCGGAGGGTTCCAGCGTCGTCGACCTGGCGGTCGCGCAGGGCCTCGACACGTCGACGCTGCCGCGCGGCGTGGACGTGCCCTTCACCGCCCAGACCCGCATGTCGGGCGTGGACCTGCCCGACGGCACGGTGGTCCGGAAGGGCGCGTCGTCCGCGGTCATCGCGTGGCTCGAGGAGGGCGGCCGTCCGCTGCCGTCGTCGCTGCACGCCGAGCTGATGGAGACCGTCGAGGCCGTCTCGAACGGCGGCGGCACCCCGCTCGTCGTCGCGACGAGGGACGCCGACGGATCCGGCCGCGTGCTCGGCGTCGTGCACCTCAAGGACGTCGTGAAGGACGGCCTGAAGGAGCGGTTCGCGGAGCTGCGGGCGATGGGGATCCGCACGGTGATGATCACGGGCGACAACCCGCTCACCGCCCGCGCCATCGCCGCCGAGGCCGGGGTGGACGACCACCTCGCCGAGGCGACGCCCGAGGACAAGCTGGCGCTCATCCGGAAGGAGCAGGAGGGCGGCCGCCTGGTCGCCATGACCGGCGACGGCACCAACGACGCGCCCGCGCTCGCGCAGGCCGACGTCGGCGTCGCGATGAACACGGGCACGTCGGCCGCGAAGGAGGCCGGCAACATGGTCGACCTCGACTCGGACCCGACGAAGCTCATCGACATCGTGCGGATCGGCAAGCAGCTGCTCATCACCCGCGGCGCGCTCACCACGTTCTCCATCGCGAACGACGTCGCGAAGTACTTCGCGATCATCCCCGCGATGTTCACGGGCGTCTTCCCGCAGCTCGCGGTGCTGAACGTGATGCAGCTGCACTCGCCGGCGTCCGCGATCCTCTCCGCGATCGTCTTCAACGCGCTCGTCATCGTGGCGCTCATCCCGCTGGCGCTGAAGGGCGTCGCCTACCGGCCGCTCAGCGCCTCGAAGGTGCTCAGCCGGAACCTGCTGGTCTACGGGGTCGGCGGCGTCGTCGCGCCGTTCCTCGGCATCAAGCTCGTCGACCTCGTCGTCAGCCTGATCCCCGGCTTCTGATCCCGCCGCCCCCCCCAGAACAGAAGGAGCACCATGCCCTCCCCCCGCCAGTCCCTCCGCACCGCCGGCGTCGCCGTCCGCGCGATGGC
>NZ_JAVCVL010000420.1:0-745 GCF_032917815.1 Clavibacter sp. MX14-G9D
GTTGCCCTGCAGGCGGTCGAAGGGCGAGGCGCCGTCGTCGTCGGGCGCGGTGCCGCCGAGGCGGTCCGTCATCGCGGACCCGTGGCGCGGGGCCGGGGTCGGAGGGGCGGACGCATCCCGACCACCCTAACCGGGCTGAGAAGCGTCCTCAGCAGGCGCGACGGGCGATCAGCGCAGTCCGGGCGGCGCGGCCGGGCAGCGGGACTCGAGCACGCCGTCGTCGGTCGGCACGGTCGGCTGCCACCAGCCCCCGGCGCGCGCCTGCGCGACGAAGGCGGCGCGGTCGGGCACCTCGCCCTCGTACGGGGTGCCCTCGGACGCGTAGCAGGGGAGGAGGAAGTCGACGTCGTAGGCGTGGATCCACTGCAGGGCCGCCGTCGTCAGCGGTCCCCGGGGAACGGTCGGGAAGCGCACCGCGCAGGCGTACTCGACGGCGGCGTCCGCCGAGTGGACGCCGAGCCGGGTGTCCGCGCCCGTGCCGATGACCTGGACCCGCACCCCCGACTCGCTCAGGCACGCGGCCTGCTGGCGGACCCAGTCCTCGCCCTCGAGCACGCGCTCCACCCGCAGGTCGGGCCGCACCGCGTCGGGCCGCTCGGTGCGCACCCCCTCCCAGAGCGCGTCCGCGTCGGCGCGGAGCGCCGCCGCGGACTCCGACGCCGTCAGCTCCTCGCGCAGCGGCGTCGGGGGCTCCGCGGTGAAGCGCGGGACGGGCCGGCCCACGCGCGGATCCGGCGTGCTCGGC
>NZ_JAVCVL010000421.1:0-744 GCF_032917815.1 Clavibacter sp. MX14-G9D
GACGCGGACGGCGCGGTTCCCGCCGATGCCGCTGCCGGTCGCCCGACGCCGGGACCGTGCGGACGGGCGAGGGCGGAACGCGACCGCGGCTCCCCCGGCCGTCACGGCGAGGACCGCCGCGGCCACGGCGGACGGACCGGATGCGCCGCGGACGCCGATGGATACTGCGGTCGCGACCCAGCCGACCGCGGCGGGGAGGGCGAGGCGCAGGTCGATCTGCGCGGCCGCGCCACGCGCGCCCCGTGGCGCTCGTCGAGTGCCGGAGGCGCGCCGCGGATCGGCCGTCACACCCGGACCAGCGGCGTCAGCGATGCCAGGGTGCGGTCGCCGATGCCCGGGACCCGCCCGAGGTCGGCGACGCGGCCGAAGCGGCCGTGCGCGGACCGCCATGCGATGATGCGCGCCGCGAGGGACGGCCCGACCCGCGGGAGGGTCTCCAGCTGCTCCGTGGTCGCCGTGTTGAGGTCGACGGGTGCCGAGCCGGTCGCGGTCACGCCTCCGGCGCCGGACGGTCCTGTCGCCGGGGCCGCCGCCGGGGTCTCCCCCTGCCGCGGGACCACCAGCTGCTCGCCGTCGGAGAGCACGCGCGCCAGGTTGACGCCCGCGGTGTCGGCGCCGTCGGCGAAGCCGTGCGCGGCGGCGAGGGCGTCGACGACGCGGCTGCCGGGCGCCAGCGGGAAGAGGCCGGGCGACGCGACGGCCCCGACCACGTGCACGTAGATGGGCGCGCGGGCGCTCGTGGCG
>NZ_JAVCVL010000422.1:0-732 GCF_032917815.1 Clavibacter sp. MX14-G9D
TGATCCCCTCCCTCGCCCTCACGGCCGTCGCGCGCGCGGCCGCCGTGCCGCTCGAGCCCGACGCGGACGACGCCCGGCGCCTCCTGCTCGACGAGCTCGGGCGCCCGGAGTACGAGGCGGCGCGGCCGAACGCGCTCGACCTGGCCGCGCAGGCGGTGGCCGACTGGATCGCGCGCGTCCTGGGCGGAGCGAGCGGCGGCCTGGCCGACCTCGCGCCCCTCGTGATCGGCGTGCTCGTGCTCGCGGTGGTGGTCGTGGCCTTCCTCGTCTTCGGCGCACCGCGGCGCGACCGGCGGCGTCGGGCCGCCCGGAGCGGGGACGGGCTGTTCGGGTCCGACGACCGGCGCTCGGCGGAGGAGCTGCGGCGCGCCGCCGAGGCGGCCCGGCGCGCCGGCGACCTCGACTCCGCGGTGTCCGACCTGTTCCGCGCCATCGCCCGCGAGCAGGCGGAGCGCACCATCGTCACGGTGGATCCCGGCACCACGGCCCGCGGCTTCGCCCGACGCGCCGGATCCGCCCACCCCGGCCACGCGGAGCGGCTGGTCGCGGCCGCCGACGACTTCGACGCCGTCCGCTACCTCGGGCGCGCCGGCACCGAGGGGATGGTCGACCGGCTCGCCGCGCTGGACCGCGAGCTGCGGACGTCCGTGCCCGTGCTCCACGAGCCCGTGGGCGCGGGACCCGCGTGACCGCGCCTGCGCCCGCGCCGACCACCCCGGACCCCGGCCTCGC
>NZ_JAVCVL010000423.1:0-728 GCF_032917815.1 Clavibacter sp. MX14-G9D
GCGGGCGCGCTCGCCCGCGCCCACTACCTCGCCCGCGTGGCGGCCTGGCGGGGCGCGACGCCGGGCGGCGACCCGGGGCTCGATCCCTGGTCGCCCGAGCTGGTGCGCCGCGCTCCTCGCGAGATCCGCTGGCTCCTCGCGAAGGCCCTGGCGGAGGAGGCGACGGCCCGGGCGGCGGCCTCGCTCGGCATGGGCGCGACGATCTTCCACGACGTCCGTCCGCTGACGGGCGCCGGCAAGGTCGACCACGTCGTGCTCGCGCCCGCGGGCCTGTTCGCCCTGAGCTCCGAGGACTGGGGCGTCGCCGTCCAGCTCGTGCGCGGGGAGCTGCAGCCCGTCGTGCCGGATCCGGACGGCGCGTTCGCCGCGGGCGACGCGCCCGTCACGTGGCTGGTCGGCGCCGCCCGCTCCCTGGCCGCCTCCGCGGGGGTCCGGTTCGCCGCCGCCGTGGTCGTGGTGCCGGACGACGCGCTCGCCCAGCCCGTGGAGCGCGTGGAGCGCGGCCGCAACCGCGGCGCGCTGGTCGTCCGGCGGTCGGTGCTCCCGCTCGTGCTCCGCGACGGCGTGTCGGAGGAGGGTCGTCTGAGCGTCGCGGATCCCTACGCCGTCCGCGCGCTGCTCCGCGAGCGCCTGACGCTGCTCAGCCCCGCCGCCCCCTGACCTCACCTGCGCCGGGTGCGGCGCGCGGCGGTCCCGTTCGGGAGCCGGACCGGTCCCGCACCGGCGAG
>NZ_JAVCVL010000424.1:0-716 GCF_032917815.1 Clavibacter sp. MX14-G9D
CCGGCGTGTGCCGGGTGGGTGCTACTTGGTGTTGACGGTGATCTTCGCGATGCCGACGACGAGCTCGTCGGTGACGGCGTCGGTGCCGAAGGTGGTGTTCAGCAGGGCGGCGGCGTCGGGGCTGACCTTGACGGTGGTGCCCTCGAGGACGGCGTTGTCGCCCTCCATCTGGAGCGGGTTCAGGGTCGTGCCGTCGAGGTTGAAGATGTAGACGTCGTTCATGACCTCGCCGCCGCCGACCTGGACCGAGCCCGTGAGGCGGCTGGTGCCGGGGTCGATGACGAAGTCGGTGAGCTTCACGACGGTGTCGCCGGCGGTGAGGCTGATGCCGGATCCCTCGTGGTCGATCTCGCCCTGGACGTAGGGGCGGTAGTCCATCTCGGGGTCGTAGTAGTCCACGTTGCCGCCGGTGATGGGGAACGCGAGGGTGCCGGTGGCGCCGTCGAGGGTGGCGGTGCCGATGACGCCGGGGGTCAGGCCCAGGGTCGTGAGGGCGCCGGTGAAGCCGGAGTCGAGGGTGACCTGGGTGTCGACGCCGGTCAGGGTCGGGATCGACGCGAGCGGCGTGGGGTCGGCCTCGGTCGTCGCGGACGCGGACGGCGCGGCGGAGCTGGAGGACGAGGGGGTCTCGGCGGGGGTCGAGCAGGCCGCGAGGCCGACGACGAGGAAGCCCGCGGTGGCGAGGCCGAAGACCGACTTGGTGAGGTTGCGCATGA
>NZ_JAVCVL010000425.1:0-703 GCF_032917815.1 Clavibacter sp. MX14-G9D
GGGCAGCAGGCGGGGCAGGCCCGCGGCGGCGATGACGGCGGCCGCCGCGAGGATCCCCCAGGCGAGGACGGGGGCCGCGTCCAGCAGGGACCCGACCACCCCGCCCGCCACGAGCACGGCGACGCCGCCGCAGCTGGCGAGCAGCCCGTACGAGGACGCGGTGGGCCGACCGGCGGCGAACGCCGGCACGAGCTCCATGGCGACGGGACCGACGGTCATGTGGCCGAGCGTCAGGCAGACCACGAGCACGGCCGCGGGCGCGAGCTCGGCGCCCTCGGGCGGCGGCACCACGGAGGAGAGGGCCAGCGCGACGAAGCCGGCGGCCGTCAGCGCGAACCCGGTGGCGAGCGCCCGGCCCGGCCCGAGGCGGCGCGCCAGGAGGGCGACCGGCCACTGCAGCGCGATCGTGAGGAGCGAGACGACGAGGAACGCGGATCCGATCGCGCCCATGCCCGCTCCCACCCGCTCGAGCTCCAGCGGCAGCCCGAGGTAGAGCTGGTTGTAGGCCACGAGGTCGACGGCGAACAGGCCGGAGAAGGCGAGGAGGCGGCGGTCCCGGACGGCGGCCCAGCGGTCGGCGGCGGGGCCGGGAGCGCGGGATCCGCGGGGTGCCGGTACCGGTGCCAGCGCCTCCTCCCGGGCCGCGCGGATGGCGCCGACCGGCCGCCCCGCGTCGGCCGGGATGAGCCACCACAGCACCGCC
>NZ_JAVCVL010000426.1:0-701 GCF_032917815.1 Clavibacter sp. MX14-G9D
GCGGGCGCGCGCGGCGGCGATCCGGTGGAGATCGACGTGGTCTACGACGGCGAGGACCTGGCCGACGTCGCCGCCCTCCTCGGCGTCGACGCGCGCGAGGTCGTCGCGCGGCACACCTCCGGCATCTGGACGGTCGCCTTCGGCGGCTTCGCGCCCGGGTTCGGCTACCTCGCGGGCGTGCCGGGGCTCGAGGTCCCGCGCCGGTCGTCGCCCCGGCCGCGCGTCCCCGCGGGGGCCGTGGCGCTCGCGGGCGAGTTCAGCGGCATCTACCCCCGGGTGTCGCCGGGCGGCTGGCAGCTGATCGGCACCACGCGGGCGGTCCTGTGGGATCCGGAGCGGGAGCCGGCGGCGCTCCTCGTGCCCGGATCCGCCGTGCGCTTCCGGGAGGTGGCGGGGTGACCGGCCCGGAGGCCCCGCGCCGCGGACGGCGCGCCACGGAGGCGACGGCTCCCGCCCTCGTCGTCGAGCGCACCGGCCCGCTCATGCTCGTGCAGGACGCGGGCCGTCCCGGCCACGGCGGCATCGGCGTCTCCCCGTCGGGAGCCCTCGACCCGCGGGCCCTCGCCGACGCGAACCTCCTCGTCGGCAACGACGCCGGCGCGGCGGGCCTCGAGATCGTGCTCGGCGGCGTCGCACTGCGGGCGACCGCGGCGGTGTGGGTCGCCGTCACGGGCGCCGTCGGGCCGCTGGTCCGCACGGTC
>NZ_JAVCVL010000427.1:0-698 GCF_032917815.1 Clavibacter sp. MX14-G9D
CCGCGCCACACGGCGGCGGCGAGGGCCGCGGCGCCGAGCAGCAGGATCGCGGGGGTCACCCACCCGGGCGTCAGCTGGCCGAGCGTGGGCGGCGCGTCCCCCGCCGCGTCGTCGGGCGACGGCGTGTACCAGACGAGCCGGGGGCGCTCCCCGAGCACGCCGAGCGCGAGGGCGGCGGAGCCCTGCTCCCCGATGCGGTCGTTGGTCAGGACGGGATCGGCGTCCAGCACGACGACCGTGCCGCCCGGCGCGAGGGCCGCGGGCACCTCGAGGAGCGCGAAGGCGTCCCCGGTGTCGTCGGGGAAGCAGGTGACGGCCGCGGAGGCGTCCGCGCCGACGAAGCGGAACACGGGCGCGTCGTCGGGGAGGGATCCCGCGGCCGCCGCCGCCGGGAGCGCGCACCGGGCGTCCAGCGCGCGGTCGTCGGACTCGGCCGCGCCGCCCGCCGCGACGTCGGGCGCGATCGCCCGGAGCGTCCGGAAGTCGGGGGAGAGGAGCACCGTGCGCGTCGCCAGCCGGCCGACCTCCGCCAGCCGGTCGTCGTCGAGGCGATCGGACGTGGGCCCGAGCACGAGGGTCGCGTCGTCGCCGTCCCCGACCGCGGCGCGGGCCTCGGCCAGGGTGCCGGCGAGGGTCACGTCGACGCCCTGGGCGGCGAGCACGCGGGCGAGCGCCTGCGTGCCGCCCGGGGCGGGGTT
>NZ_JAVCVL010000428.1:0-684 GCF_032917815.1 Clavibacter sp. MX14-G9D
CGACGCGGCCACCGTCCGCCGCGTCATCGGCGCGGCACCCGTCGACCTGGGCACGCTCCGCCAGGCCGTCTTCGGCGGCCGTCCCGGGCACCCCGCGCTGCTCGGCCGCGCCCACTGGGACCCGCTCGCCGCGCACATGGGCGGCGACGCCGGCGCACGCGCCTACCTCGCCGCCCACGCCGCACGGCCCGTGGAGGCGGCCGACCTCAGCTCGGGTGAGGACGTCGACCGGCGCTCCTGAGAGCGTCAGGAGTTCGACTCGGAGTGCCCACCTGCGCCGTCGACGACCAGGTCGAGGTGCGGATGGGAGCTCGCGATGCCGCTGACGGCGTTCGCGGAGCAGCGCAGGCGGGCCTTCGCGGGACCCGTCGCCGCCCCGTAGCGGGCCTTCACGATGTCGAACTCCGGGAGGGCGCATGAGCCCCCGTGGGCTGGGATGTCCCCGTCGGCGATCTCGTCGATGCCGGACGCTCCCGCCGACCGGTGGTGCAGCGCCACGGGCCTCAGCGCCCCAGCGCCTCCTCCAGCGCGTGCCAGGCGAGCAGCGCGCACGTGCCGCGCAGCGGGTAGCGGCCCGAGTCCGCCAGCGCGAGGGCGTCGCCGAGCCGGTCCTCGGCGCCGGGCCGGAGCTCGTGGGCGCGGATCAGGGCGCGCAGCTCGACGACGAGCGCCGCGGCCTCCGCG
>NZ_JAVCVL010000429.1:0-682 GCF_032917815.1 Clavibacter sp. MX14-G9D
CGGACGCCTCGCGGTTCCTCGTGGCCGTGAAGAACCGCCTCGAGGCGGGGGCCCTCGGCGCCGCGGCCCTGCCGACCATGGCGAGCTCCGCCCGAGGTGGCTCCACCGGTGCGGAGGACGGGAGCGAGGATGCGACGTCCTCAGCCGTGCCGACGGACACCGGGCCGTCCTCCGCGGCGACGACACCCGCGGACGCGGACGGGGACTCCGGCGCGGCGGCCGGCGACGATCCGTCCCTGGCCGCGTCGGCCCTCCTCCGCATCCGGGCCGCGTGCGTGCAGGCCCGCGAGGTCGCCTGCCTCCCGCGAGCGGATCAAGCCGGGTCCGCCGTGGAGGACGCGGACCGGGCGCTCATCGCCGACGACGAGCGCCGCGACGTCACGACGCTGCACGCGGACGACCGGCTGGGAGGCACGCAGCGGATGGGCGACACGGTGCTCGTCCAGCTCCTGCCGGAGACCGGGTCGGCCGAGCCCCCGGTCGGGGATCCATCGGGGCCGGAACGCCGACCGGCCTCCCTCCTGATCGTCAGGGGGGAGGCCGGGTGGCGGATCAGGGACCTGATGGACGACCGGTGAGGGGCGTCGCGGATCCCGAGCAGGTGCCTAGATGCCGAGGTCGGCGTCGAAGGCGCCCGCCTCGAGGCGGTTCTTCACGGCCACGAGGAACCGCGAGGCGTCCG
>NZ_JAVCVL010000043.1:0-15900 GCF_032917815.1 Clavibacter sp. MX14-G9D
GGCAGCTCGGCCGCGGCGCGCGCCACGTCGGCGTCGAACAGGCGCGCGGCTGCCCGCGGCACGGCGTAGGTGGACCGGTTGCGCGCGCCGAGGTCGCGGGTGGCCGTGGGTCCCCCGGCGGCGGGGAAGCGCGCGCTGGGCGTGGCGACCGGCGCGAGCTCGGCCAGCACGCGGGGCACGCCGAGGGCGTCCGCCACCATCGGCGCGCTGAGGACCAGGGGGTGGTGCACCACGACATCCGGGTCGAAGGCGAGCGTCTCCCGCACGGCGACGGCGAGCATCCGCCGCATCGCCGGCCGCACCTCCGCGCGCACGTGGCGCAGGAGGGCCCAGGGAGCGCGACCGGCCGGGGAGAGCATCCGCCGCGCGTCCAGGCCGATCGCGACGGCGTCGACCCCCGCGGGTACGACCGCGTCGTCGGGCAGCGCCAGCCGCACCTCGTGACCGCGGGCCGCGGCGTGTCGCGCCAGGGCGACGAAGGGCTCCACGTCGCCGCGGGTGCCGGCGGTGAGCAGCATCAGGCGCATCCGCCCAGTCTGCGCCCGGAAGCCGTAAGGCCGGCGACCCAGCGGGCGGCGTACGGTCGATCACGTGACGGATGGCAGCGAGCGGATGTCGCGCACCGCGCCGTCGGGGATCGCCACGGCCGTGCGCCGCCTCGTGCTCATCTCCCGCCCGGTGCTGTGGATCAACACCATCGGGTCCGGCTTCGTGGCGGTGTGGCTCACGGGTTCGCTGTTCGACCTGCGGGCCCTGCCGGTCATCCTGTGGCTCACCCTCCCGTTCAACCTCCTCATCTACGGCGTAAACGACGTCTACGACCAGGAGACGGACGCGGCGAACCCCCGCAAGGGCTCCCTCGAGGGCGCCCGGATCCGGTCGTCCGAGGTCCGGCTCATCGCCTGGGCGGTCGCCGTGCTCAACGTGCCGTTCCTCATCTGCTTCCTGCTGGTGCTCCCCCCGCTCGCGAACGCGGCGATCCTGCTCTACGCGGGCGTGTTCGTCTTCTACTCGGCGCCCCCGTTGCGCTTCAAGGCGCGGCCGTTCCTCGACTCGCTGAGCAACGCGGCGTACGCGCTGCCGCTCGTCTTCGTGCCGGCGGCCCTCGGCGTGGCGCCGGTCTGGCCCGCGGCGCTGGGCCTCATGGCCTGGAGCGTGGCCAAGCACGCCTTCGACGCGGTGCAGGACATCGTGGAGGACCGCGACGCCGGCATCACCACCACCGCGGTGCGGCTCGGTCCGCGCGGGACGGCGCTCTGGAGCGGGGCCTGGTGGATCGTCGCGACCGCGCTGTTCGCCGTCGTGAGCGTGCCCGTGGCGGCCGTCAACGCGCTGATCGCCGGCTGCCTCGTGGTGCGCCTGCTGCGCGACCCGACGCCGGAGACCGGCCATCGGCTCTACCGCCTGTCGGTCGCGTTCCCGTACATCGCGGGGTCGGTCGCCGGGGTGCTGCTCATGGTCGCGATCGTGCTGGTGGGCTACCCGTGAGCCGCATCGTCGTGGTCGGAGGCGGGATGGGCGGGCTCACCGCCTCCGCCCTGCTGGCGCACGCGGGCCACCGCGTCACCCTGCTCGAGGCCTCCGCGGAGCTCGGCGGCAAGAGCCGCCGCATCCTGCTGGGCGGGGACCGCGTCGACACCGGGCCGTCGCTGGTGACGTTCCCGGCGGTGTGGGACGAGCTCCTGCGGCGGCTCGGCGACGGCGGACGCGCGTCCGACCGGGCCCGCGAGGACGGCCGGCTCGACCTGGTGCGGATGCCGGAGGTCGGCCGCTACTACTTCGACGGCGAGGAGACCTCCCTGCCGGTGGCACCCGACCACCCCTGGTACCCCGCCTGGCGGCGGTTCTCCGACCTGCACGCGCCCCTCGCCGACGACGTGACGGAGCTGCTGCTCGCCGACCCCCTCGACCGGGCCGCCCTGCCGGCGCTGCGCCGGCTGCTGGCCGTCTACGGCTCCCGCCTCACCACGCGCGCCTACCTCGACAGCCTGCCGTGGCTGCCCGACGGGCTGCGCGAGGTCATCGCGATCCACACCCTCAACGCGGGCGTCTCGCCCTCCCGCACGCCCGCCCTCTACGCGAGCATGCCGGCGATCATGGCGGAGACGGGCGCGTGGGTGCCGCGCGGCGGGGTCTACGAGATCGTGCTGGCGCTCGGCCGGCTGGCCGCGGCGGCCGGCGTCGAGGTGCGGACCGGCGAGGCGGTCACCCGGATCGAGCGCGGATCGGTCACCACGGCCGTGGGGCGCTACCCGGCCGACCTCGTCGTGAGCGCCCTGGACGCCGACCGCCTGGCCGCGCTGACCGGGCCGTCGCGGCTCCCGTCGCTGCCCCGCCTGCGCCCCCGCGCCCTCTCCTGCTCCGCCGTGGCGGTGTACGGCGCGCTGCGGGAGGAGCTGCCCGCGCATCTCGCGTCGCACAGCGTCGTGCTGCCGACGCGGCCCGCCGCCCTGCACCGCAGCCTCGAGGCGGGCGACGAGCCGGCGGACACGATGGTGTTCGTCAACCAGTACCGCGCGGGCGAGGTCTACCCGAACGTGCGCAGCACCGTCGGGATCCTGCTCACCGCGCCCGCCGACGGCGGCCGCTACACGGCCGAGCATCCCTTCGTGCGCCGCGAGGTCGAGCGCGTCTCGGCGGCGATGGGGCTCGACGGGCCCCTCACCGACCTCCTCGACGAGCAGGAGGTGCTCGATCCGGCGTACTACGCGGGAGGCGGCGAACCGCACGGCGCGCTGTACGGCGCGGCGCGCCCCCCGTGGCTCAGCGGCCCGTTCCACCGCCCCTCGTACAACGACCCCTGGCGCCCCTGGCTCTGGCGGGTCGGCGCCTCGGTGCACCCCGGCGGCGGCATCCCGGCGGTCGTGGGCGGCGCCATGATCGCGGTGACCCGGCTGCTCCGGTCGACCCCGGCCTGACGCGGGAGCTCGAACCGCTCGGCGCGCTCGAGGAGGTCCGTCCCCCGGCACCGCCACCGGCACCGCCGCGCGATCCGCCCTCGTCCGGGCGGCCGCCTAGCCCGCGGTCACGCGGACCGACGAGCCGTCGAGCACGAACTCGAGCGCCGTGCCCTCGGTGAACGCCTCGAGGAGGTCGGCGGGCATGTCGTCGTCGACCGTGAGCACGGCCCGTGCCGGGAACGAGCCGGCCTCGCAGCCGCCGACCGGGGATCCGGTGCGGGCGGGTCGCGGGGCGACCACGGCCACGCAGCGGGAGTCGTCCTCGGGGTTGACGAGGCCGATGACGGTGAGGCCCCGGAAGTCGCCCACGCCGGTCGCCGCGTCCTGGTACCAGTCGTCCCAGCGGGAGGGCACCGCGCGGTCGGGGTCGAGGGCGACGACCCCGACCTCGCGCCCGCCGACGGCGAGACCCGAGGAGAGCGCGACGGTCGCGCCGATCGCGACCACGACGGACGCGGCCCACAGCACCGCGGTGCGGCGGCGCATCCGGGGTCGGGCGCCGGGCAGGGCGTCACGGTCGTCGTCGTCGCGGGCGGCGGCACGGCCGACGTGACCGACGACGCCGAGGAGGGCGAGCGCCTCCTCGCGGTGCGCCGCGCGTTCCACCCGGCGCTCGCCGCCCGCGGCCGCGTCCTCATCGAGGACGTCGCGGTCCCGCGGTCCCGCCTCGCCGACATGCTCACGCGCATCCGCGCCATCGAGCGGGAGACGGGGCTCGCCATCCCGACCGTCGCGCACGCCGGCGACGGCAACCTGCACCCGAACTTCTGCATCCCGGAGGACCCGACCACGCCCGACGGCGACGCGACGGGCATCCCGGACGCGGTCTGGCACGCCGCGGACCTCCTCTTCCGCGCCGCCGTCGAGCTCGGCGGCACGCTCACGGGCGAGCACGGGGTCGGGCTCCTCAAGCGGTGGTGGCTCGCCGACGAGCTGGGGGAGGACGTGATGGGCCTGGCCGCCGGGATCCGCCGCGTGTTCGACCCGGCCGGCATCCTCAACCCCGGCAAGGCGGCCTGACCGGGGCCCGGACGCCGGCCGGGCCCGCCAGTAGGCTGGCGACGCCGATCCGCCGAAGAGAGGGCCGTCGTGACCGACCCGTCCATCCCCGTGACCGTCCACCGTCCCTCGCCGGCCTCGCCGCCGCCGTCCATGGACCTGCCGGCGCCGCACCCGCCCGGGCGCATCACCACCTCGGCCGTGCTCGGCGTCGTGGGCGTCGCCATGCTGCTGCTCGTCGGCCTCGTCGTCGCCGCCTACCTCGTGCTCAGCCTCGGGGTCCAGGCCGTCGCCGTGTGCGCGCTGCTCGCCCTCATCCCGCTCGGCTTCGTGCTCCTCGCCGTCCGGTGGGTCGACCGGTGGGAGCCGGAGCCCCGGCTGGCGCTGCTGTTCGCGCTGCTGTGGGGCGCGGCCGCGTCCGTCGCGATCGCCCTCGTCTTCGACCTCGTGGTGCAGTACGCGCGGCTGGCCGTGGGCGTGCCGACGCGGTACACGGAGTTCCTGCAGCTCGCGGTCCAGGCGCCCGTAGTGGAGGAGTCGGCCAAGGCCATCGGCCTGCTCCTCATCTTCTGGGTCGCGCGCCGCCACTTCGACGGCCCGGTCGACGGCATCGTCTACGGCGCCACCATCGCCGCGGGCTTCGCCTTCACCGAGAACATCGTCTACTTCGGCGGTCCGCTCGTGCAGGGCACCACGGGCGAGCTCGTCGGCACGTTCGTGCTGCGCGGGCTGTTCTCGCCGTTCGCGCACGTGACGTTCACCATGATCACGGGCATCGCCATCGGCTACGGAGCGCGCCGCGGCCCGGGCGCCGCCCTCGGCTCCGGCGCGATCGGCCTGGTCGGCGCGATCGTGCTGCACGCCCTCTGGAACACGGGCGTCACCCTCACCGGCGACTTCCTCTCCTTCTACGTGCTGCTCCAGGTGCCGATCTTCGCGTTCCTGGTCGTCGTCGTCATCCTGCTGCGCCGGTACGAGATCCACCTCACGCGCCGACGCCTCCGCGAGTACGCCGCGGTCGGCTGGTTCACGCCCGCCGAGGTCGAGATGCTGAGCACCTGGCAGGGCCGTCGTCGCGCCCGCCTGTGGGCGCGCACCCGCGGCGGCGACGCCGGCCGGGCCATGAGCCTGTTCACCCGCGACGCGACGCGGCTGGCGTTCGCCCGGCAGCGGATGCTGTCCGAGCGGCCCGCGGCGTCCGGCCGGTCCGAGGCGGGGCACCTCGACGACGAGCGCCGGCTCCTGCAGGCCGTCACCGACCACCGCGAGGCGCTCCTCGGCGGCGCCCGGCGCTAGCCGCCCAGCGTCGGCGACGCCCCCGGCGCACCGGCCGGTGTCCCCGGTCGCGAGTAGCGTCGGCGGTACGACACGAGGAGGCACCACCATGAGCGATGCGAACCAGGACACCACGGGCGGCGACGACCGGGAGATGCTCGGATCGTCCACCCCCACCCCGCCGCAGAGCGCCGAGAAGGACCCGAGCACGTGGGTCACGGGCGACGAGCCGATGACGGGCGCGCAGCGCAGCTACCTCGACTCGCTGGCCACGCAGGCCGGCGAGGAGATCCCCGCCGACCTCAACAAGGCGGAGGCGAGCGAGCAGATCGACCGCCTGCAGGAGAAGAAGGAGACCGCGTCGCCGCAGTCGGACGACGCGAGCTGAGCACCATCCGATCCATCGACGGGCGAGCGGCCACCAGCCGCCCGCCCGTCGCGGCATGACGCGGGGACGCGCCGAGAGGGAGCACGCATGACCACGCTCGTCGGGTACGCGCGCGTCGCGCGCGCCGAGGAGTCCTACCAGGACCAGGTCGACGCCCTCGACGCGGCCGGCTGCGAGCGGATCTTCGTCGACGTCGCGGGCGGCCCCAAGGCCCCGCGCCCCGGCCTGCAGGACGCCCTCGACTACCTCCGCGAGAACGACGAGCTCCTCGTCGTGAGCCTCGACCGGCTGGGACCGGGCACGTCCGACGTGGTGCGCATCCTCAACGGCCTGGAGGCGCGCGGCATCGCGTTCCGCGCCGTCCGCGAGGGACTGGAGGCCGGCACCGAGGCCGGCCGCGGCCTCTTCGCCGTGACGCTCGCCCTCGCCACCGTGGAGGCGACGACCCAGGCCGAGAAGCGCCGCCGCCGGTCCGGCGAGACGGCCTCGGCTCCCGCCGCCGCACCCGCCCCGCCCGCGTTCCCGTCGCTGCCCAAGGGCATCACGCGACGGAAGCTGCAGATCGCCGTCGAGGAGCGGTCGAAGGGGCGCGACACGGCGGAGATCGCCCGCGTCCTCGACGTGAGCGAGCGCGTCGTGACGCGCGCGCTGGCCTGGGCGGAGACGGGCAAGCAGGGCGGCCTGCTGCGCTGACGCGCCCCGGTCTCGTCCTCGCGCATGAGCCGTCGGCACCCGGGACGGAGGGCCGCGGCGCTCCCGCTCCCTAGCCTGGGGACATGTCCCCCTCCCGTCCCGAACGCGTCGCCCGCACCCGCGTCCGCCGCCGTCGGGACGCCGTGCTCGCCGCCGCGGTCGCGACCGCGGTCGTCGCGGCGGGGCTCCTGACGGGCGTCGTC
The DNA here is from genome assembly GCF_032917815.1 of Clavibacter sp. MX14-G9D. Classification (NCBI taxonomy): domain Bacteria; kingdom Bacillati; phylum Actinomycetota; class Actinomycetes; order Micrococcales; family Microbacteriaceae; genus Clavibacter; species Clavibacter sp. MX14-G9D. The sequence continues at coordinate 6,519 of NZ_JAVCVL010000043.1, forward strand.
CCCTCGCCCGTGGGCGGCCCGTCCGCGGATCCCGCCTCCTGCACGGTGGACGCGCTCACGGGCGGCTGGTCCACCGGGACGCTGCACCTCGCCGCTCGGGAGGTGGCCGGCGGCGAGGGCGCGCGCGTCGTGGACGTGCGCGGCGACGTGCCCGCCGCCACGGCGAGCACGATGAAGGTCCTGACCGCGGCGGCGGCCGTCGAGGCGCTCGGTCCTGACCGCCGGATCGCCACCCGCGTCGTGCAGGGTGGGCGCGCCGACACGGTGGTGCTCGTCGGCGGCGGCGACCCCACCCTCAGCCGCCTCCCCTCCGGCACCGACGGCGTCTACCCCGGCGCCCCGCACCTCGACGACCTCGCCCGGCAGGTGCTCGAGGCCCGCCGCGCGGATCCGGACCTCGCCGGCGTGCCGGTCCGCCGCCTGCAGGTGGACAGCAGCCTCTTCTCGGGGCCGGCCTGGCTGCCCGAGTGGCCGCTCGAGGCCCGCCGCGACGGGTCGATGTCGAACATCACGGCGCTCATGGTCGACGGCGACCGCGACGACCCCGCCGTCGCGTACTCGCGCCGGGGCGCCGCCGCCGTGCAGCGCGCGGCCGACGCGTTCGCGGCCCTCCTCGGCGACGACGTGGTCGCCGACGGCGCGCTCGTGACGGCGCCGCCCGGATCCGCCGTGCTGGGCTCCGTGGAGTCCGCGCCGGTCCGCGACCTCGTCGGCTACATGCTCACCCACTCCGACGACACCCTCGCGGAGACGCTCGCCCGGCTGGTCGCGGTGGAGACCGGGTCGGGCAGCGCGGCCGCCGACATCCAACGCGGGACGCCGGCGGCGCTCGCGGCGCTCGACCTGCCGGTGGACGGGGTCGTGCTGGTGGACGGGTCGGGGCTGGCGGAGGCGAACCGGGTGCCGGCCGAGCTCCTCACCCGGCTGATGGTGCGCGTCGCCGAGCACGAGGGCGACCTCGCCATCGTCGATGCGGGGCTCGCGGTCGCCGGGCGCACGGGCACCCTCGCGGAGGGCGGCCGGTTCACGGGCGAGGCCGACGCGGCCGCCGGGCGCATCCGCGGCAAGACGGGAACGCTCGCGCGGATGCACGGCCTGACCGGCATCGCGGACGCGGCGGACGGGACCCGGATCGCCTTCACGATCTGGGCCGAGGACGTGGACCCGTCCGTCCCCGCGGAGACGGCGCGCGCCGAGATCGACGCGCTGGCCACCGACCTGCACCGATGCGGCGGTGCGCTCGGCGGCTGAGCGGCGGCGCGACGCGGCACGTGCACGGCCGGGCGGCTACGCGCCGGAGCGCTCCACGAGCCGGTGGTCGTGCGCGTAGACCACGAGCTGCACGCGGTCGCGCAGCGCGAGCTTGGCCAGGATGCTGCTCACGTGGGTCTTCACGGTCGACTCGCTGACGTACTCGAGCGCCGCGACCTCCGCGTTCGACAGCCCGCGCGCGACGTGCCCGAAGACGTCCTTCTCGCGCGCGCTCAGCGACCGGAACTCGGGCGGCGCGGGCGGTGCCGGCGCCGCGACGGCGTCGGGGGCGAACAGCTGCGTCAGCTCGTCGGGCGCGAGCACCGCGCTCCCGGCGTGCACCGCGCGGATCGCGGCGGCCAGGAACGCGGGCGTCGCGTCCTTCAGCAGGAAGCCGCTCGCGCCACCCCGGATCGCGGTCGCGGAGGCGCGGTCGAGGGCGAAGGTGGTCAGCACGATCACGCGCGGCGGCTCGGCGCGCGAGCCGTCGAAGAGGGCGCGGACGGTCTCGAGGCCGTCCATCACGGGCATGCGCATGTCGAGCAGCACGACGTCCGGCCGCACCGCGTCGATGACGGCGAGCCCCTGGCGTCCGTCGCCGGCCTCGCCGACGACCTCCAGGTCGCTCTGGGCGTCGAGGGCGACGCGCACGCCGCCGCGGAACAGCTCCTGGTCGTCGACGAGCACGATGCGGATCACGGGCGGCCTCCCGGCACGGCGATGGGGCGCGCACCCGGCAGGGGGATGCGCGCGCGGGCGGTGAACAGGTGGTCGACGGCCTCGGCCTCGAGGTCGCCGCCGACGGTCGCGAGGCGGGCGCGCATGCCCTCCACGCCCGTGCCGACGCGCGGCGCGGTCGCGTCCCCGTCCGGCGTCGCGGCGGCGTCCCCGGAGGGCGCGACGGCGTTCTCGACCTCGAGCACGACGTCGGCGGCCCGCCAGGTCTCCCGGAGCCGGATGCGGCCGCCGGGCGCGCCGTGCCGCATGGCGTTGGTCGTCATCTCCTGCGCGACGCGGCGCATGACCACCTGGCGCGCCGGATCCACCGGTCGTCGGGAGCCGCGCACCTCGTGGCCGAGGTCGACCCCCGCCGCGCGCAGCTGGGCGACCACCGCGTCGAGGTCCTGCGGTCCGTCGTCGGCGCCCGCGGGGCTGGTGCCGCTCAGGACCTCGCGCACCTCCGCGAGCGAGCGGCGCGCGGTGTCGGCGATGGTGGCGGAGACGCCGCGGATCCGCTCCTCGTCGTCGAGGAACTGCACGGAGTCGGCCTGCGCGATGATGACGGCGAGCGAGTGCCCCACGATGTCGTGCACGTCGCGCGCCATGCTGGCCCGCAGCGACTCGGTCTGCGCGAGGTCGACCGCCTTGACCGCCGTGTCCTCGGCCTGGACGCGCAGCCGCGACTCGGTCGTGCGGGAGCGCACGACGCGGATCACGAGGCCCGACAGCCACGCGATGAGGAGCGCGAGCACGGGCGCCGCCGCGAACAGGGCGCTGCCGGGGCCCCCGGGCTGGGTGAGCAGGGAGAAGCGCGCGCCCGTCTGCAGGAGGTACGCGGTCGCGACCGTGCCGCCGACGAGCGCGGAGGCGGCGCCGAGCACGGCCGTCGCGCGGGAACCCCGCCGCGCGGTCGCGTACAGCACGAGGAGGAGGGCGAGGTCGGCGAAGCCGGGCCGCTCGCCCATCTGCCACTGCGTCAGCGCCATGGCCCATGCGAGCACCAGGGCGGCGCCCGGGAACACCGAGCGCACGACGATCGCGACGAGCGCGAGCGCGGCGACGGCGAGGCCGGCCTCCTGCACGTCCACCGGGGGGAGGAGCGCGAGCCCCGCGACCACGAGGCCGACGACGGCGTCGACGCCGACCTCCACGCCGTCGCGGTGACGGGGCGGGCGCGGCGTCGACGAGCGCGTCGCGGCGGCGGTCCCGGTGTCCATCGGCCACAGCCTAGGTGCGGGTCGCGCCGCGGTCGCCCCCCGCGGGTACCGGTCGCCGGTACCCGCGGGGGAGGCACGTCCTACTTCTTCTTCTTCGTCAGCGCCGATCCCTTGTGCGCCGCGGTCTTGCCGGACTTGTCGCTCTCCACGATGTACGCGGGCTCGTCGGACGAGGCGGTGAAGTGCTGCCCGTCGTGCTGGAAGTCCTTCGTCCTCTCCTCGACGACCTTCCCGTGCGTCTCGCCCTGCGGCGTGTTCCAGCTGACGTGGTCGCCCTTCTTCAGCTCGGCCATCAGATCGTCGCCACCGATCCGGAGTCGACGCGGTAGTTCGAGCCGTTCACGAACGACGCGAGGTCGGAGCAGAGGAACGCGACGACGTTCGCGACCTCGGCCGGCTCGCCGCGGCGCTTCAGCTCCATGTAGGGGCGCTCCTCGTCGAGGAACGAGTCGATGGCCTCCTCCTTCGAGGTGCCGAGCTGGTCGGCGCGCCTGTCCATCATCGCGTCCGTCATGGGCGTGTGGATGAAGGCGGGCGAGACGGCGTTCACCAGCAGGCCCTCCTTCGCGTAGCTGCGGGACAGGCCCTTCGACAGCGCGAGGATGCCGGCCTTGGCCGCGCAGTAGGGGAGCTCGTCGTCGTACGGCTGCACGGCGTCCTCGGAGGCGAGGAAGACGATCCGCCCCCAGCCGCCCTTCCGGAGCGACGGGAGGAACCGCTTCACGAGCCGGACGGGGCCCATGAGGTCGACCTCGATGGTGTTCGTCCAGCCCTCGTCGTCGATCTCGTGGAAGAGGCCCTGCGCCCCTGTGATGCCCGCGGACTGCACGAGGATGTCGATGTCGCCGACCGCCTCCTGCACCTTCGCGTGCAGCTCGTCGAGCGAGGCGACGCTCGTCACGTCGGCGGCGAACGCGTGCACGCGGTCACCGCCGTCGAGCTTCGCTGCGGCGGCGTCGAGCGACGCCTGGTCCTGGTCGCTGAGGACGACGGTCGCGCCCTCGGCGAGGAGGATGCGGGCGGTCTCCCACCCGATCCCCGAGTCGGCGCCCGTGACGAGCGCGGTCCTCCCTGTGATCCCGAGATCCATCCCGGTCTCCTTCCTGTGCCCGTGGCGGGCGGTCGATGCGGTGTCGCGGTCGTGACGCGACGAGGGCCGCGCCTGGTGGCGCGGCCCTCGGGTCGTGATGTCGGCGCTGCTCGCTACTCGGCGGCGGATCCGACGCGGCGGTTCTCCGCGGAGACCATCCACGCGTACTGCTCGAGCGCGGTGATGAAGCCGTGGAGCAGGTCCGCGGTGGTCGGGTCCTCCTCGTCGACGTCGTCGTGGACCTCGCGCATGGTGTGCACGGCGGCCTCGAGGCGCTGGGTCACGAGGTCGACGGTCTCGGCCGTGTCGACCTCGCCCTGCGGGTACTCGGGGAGCGTGGTGTTCTCGGCGACGGTGTCGCTGCGGCCGTCCGGCGTCGCGTGCAGGGCGCGCATGCGCTCGGCCAGGTCGTCGCTGAACTCGCGGGCCGACTCGATGATCTCGTCGAGCTGGAGGTGGAGGTCGCGGAAGTTCTTCCCGACGACGTTCCAGTGGGCCTGCTTGCCCTGGATGTGCAGCTCGATGAGGTCGACGAGCACCTTCTGCATGTTCTCGTGCAGCTGCTGCGACGCCTTGAAGCCGCGCTCGGCGTTCTGGCGCTTGGTGGGCTTGGAGCCCTCGGGCTGGGTGGCCTTCTCGGAGGTGCTGGTGGGGCGTTCGACGGTCGTGGTCATGTGCGACTCCTCGGTTCTCGTTCTCGTGGGGTCGGGGGTCTCCCGATCCGTGCGGCGCGGCATCCGGTGGGATGGCCCCGCGTGGCCGGGCGCGCGATCGCGCGGCGTCCGGCCTGTCCTCGACGCTACGCCCGCCGCATCCGCGGCGCACGAACGGTGAGGGCGCTCACAGTCCGCGTGCAGGTTGCGTGCCGTGCGGGGCCCGCGGCTTCGCCCAGCGGATGGGCGGCCCCTGCCCGTCGACGCATGGCGGTGCTTGGCTGGACGCATGACCGTCCTCACCTCCGACCTCCGCGTCCTGCGCGACGTCCGCGCGATCCTCGTCGAGAGCCTCTGGTGGGATCCGTCCGGCGACGTGATGTGGAACGACATCACCGCTGGCACCCTGCACCGGAGCCCCTGGGGCGGCGCGGCCGACGGATCCGACGACACGGTCCTCGAGCTCCCGCCGCCGCTCGCCTCCTTCCAGCCCGCCGACGACGGCGGGTTCGTCGCGGGCCTCGGCGACCGGATCGTGCGGGTGGACGCCCGCGGCCGCATCACCCGCGAGCTCGCCCGCGTCGAGCACGCCCACGACGGGATGCGCCTCAACGAGGGCAAGTGCGACCCCGCGGGCCGCTTCGTCATCGGCTCCATGGACGTCACCGAGGGCGAGCCCGACGGCGCGATCTGGTCCGTCGACGCCTCCGGCGCGCTCCGCACGCTGCTGGGCGGCGTCGGCACGGCGAACGGCTTCGAGTGGACCGACGGCGGCCGCACGATGATCCTCACCGACACGTCCGCGCAGACGGTCTACCGCGCGCCCTACTCCGAGGCCGGCGAGCTGGGGGAGCCGGAGCGCTGGATCCACGGCGAGATGAGCGACGGCCTGACGCTCGACGCCGACGGGTACGCGTGGAACGGGATCTACGGCGCCGGGAAGGTGATCCGCTGGGCGCCCGACGGCACGAAGGACCTCGAGATCGAGGTGCCCGCCCCCAACGTGACCTCGGTCGCGTTCGCCGGCCCCGACCTCCGCACCCTCGTCATCGGCACCGCGCGGGAGAACATGACCGAGGAGGACCTCGAGGAGCACCCGCTCTCGGGCGGGATCCTCGCCATCGACACGGCCGTCTCCGGACGCCCCGTGAACGTCTTCCGCACCCGGGTCGACGGCGCCGCGGGGGCGTAGCGTCGAGAGCGCCGTCCGACCGGGCGGCACCACTCTCACGAGGAGGAACGCACATGACCGGAGAGAGCATCCAGGGCCGGAAGGTGGCCTTCCTGCTGACGGACGGCTTCGAGCAGGTCGAGCTCACGGAGCCGTGGAAGGCCGTGCAGGAGGCGGGCGGCACCCCCGTCCTCGTGTCCCCGAAGGCGGACACCGTGCAGGGCCTCGACCACATCGACAAGGCGGACACGTTCGACGTGGACGTGCGGGTCGCTGACGCCGACGCCGCGGACTACGACGCGCTCGTGCTGCCCGGCGGCGTGGTGAACGCGGACGACATCCGCGTCGACGCCGACTCGGTCGCCTTCGCCGCGGCCTTCTTCGCGGCGGGCAAGCCCGTCGCGTCCATCTGCCACGCCCCGTGGATCCTCATCGAGGCCGGCGTGGTCGACGGCCGCCGCATGACCTCGTTCCCGACCCTCGCCACCGACCTCCGGAACGCCGGGGCCGAGTGGGTCGACGAGGAGGTCGTGGTCGACAGCGGCTTCGTCACGAGCCGGAACCCCGACGACCTGCCCGCCTTCTGCGCGAAGCTGATCGAGGAGATCGCCGAGGGCGAGCACGACGAGCAGCACGCCTGACCCGTGACGGGGCTGACCCGTCTTCGGGACGCCCGCGTCGCGCGGACAGCCCGGATCGGGTCCGGCGCACCTAGGGTGAGGGCGTGACCACGCCCTCACCCGACGCGCGCTTCCGCCAGACCACGCCCGCCCCGCGCGCGGTCCGCCTCGTCGGGCTCGTCGTCGCGGTGCTCGGCCTCGTGGTCGTCATCGCCACCGGCGGGCGAGCGGTCGGCGTGGTCGTCGGCCTGGTGCTCCTCGCCGCCGGCGCCGTCGTCGGGTCGCTCCGCATCCGCATCACGCTGGACCCGGACGAGGTCGAGGTGGCGCTCGTGCCGCTGCGGCGCATCCGCATCCCCTACGCGTCCATCTCCGACTGCACGGTCGTCGACCACCTCCGGCCGCGGACGGTCGGCGGCATCGGGGCGCGCTCCCTGCCGGGCGGCGGGGCGGCCATCCTGCTCGACGCCGGCCCCGCCGTGTCGATCGAGTCGGCGGACGGCACCCGCCACCTCGTGCGCAGCACCTTCCCCCGGGAGGCCGCCACGCGGATCCGCGACCGGGCCGCCGCGCAGCCCGTCGTCCCCGAGGGCGACGGGTCCGGCCCGCAGGGTCCCCGTCCGGGCACCGCCTAGGCTCGTCGCGTGACCACCGCACCCCCCGCCGCACGTCGTCCCCGCACCTCCCGCCCCGTCGTGGTGGCGCTCGCGGTCGTCGTGGTCGTCGTCGGCTTCGTGCTCGACCAGCTCAGCAAGCGCTGGGCCGTCGACTCGCTGGGCGACGGCGAGACCATCCCGCTCATCCCGACCGTCCGGTTCGCGCTCGTCTACAACCCGGGCGTCTCCTTCGGCATGGGCGCCGAGGTGGGGCCGCTGCTCACCGTCGGGATCATGGCGCTCGCGCTCGGCCTGGCCGTGTGGGTCGGCTGGCAGATCCGCCACCGCGCGTCGCTCCTCCAGGTCCTCCTCCTCTCCGCCGTGCTCGCGGGCGCGCTCGGCAACCTCTTCGACCGCGTCACGCGCGCGGAGGACGGGCCGCTGTCCGGCCACGTCGTCGACTTCATCGCGGTCGAGTGGTTCGCGGTCTTCAACGTGGCCGACATCCTCACGGTGTGCGGCATGATCGCGTGGGCCGCCACCACGGTCTTCGGGCGCGACCACGTCGCCGACGCGCGCGCGGACGCCGAGCGCGACGCCGCCCCCCGCGACGAGGCCGCCGACGCCCCGGCCGAGACGGGCCCCGCGCCCACCGACCGCGCCTGATCCGCGGGCGTACCGTGAGGGGATGACCACGATCCCCGAACTGGAACTCCGCGACGGCCACCGCATCCCCGCCATCGGCCTCGGCACGTACGGCCTCGACGGCGACGCGGGCGCCGAGCTCGTCTCCGGTGCCATCGGCGCCGGCTACCGCCTCCTCGACACGGCGTACAACTACGGCAACGAGGCCGCGGTGGGGGAGGGGATGCGCCGCTCCGGCGTGCCCCGCGAGGAGCTCTTCCTCACCACGAAGCTGCCCGGCCGGCACCACGGCTACGAGGAGACGCTCGCGTCCTTCGAGGAGTCGCGCGCGGCACTCGGCGTCGAGCACGTCGACCTCTACCTCATCCACTGGCCGAACCCGAGCGTGGACCGCTACGTCGACAGCTGGCGCGCGTTCGTCGAGCTGCAGGAGCGCGGCCTCGTCCGCTCCATCGGCGTGTCCAACTTCACCCCCGCGCACCTGCGGCGGCTCGAGGACGAGACGGGCGTGCTGCCCGTCGTCAACCAGGTCGAGATGCACCCGACCTTCGCGCAGGAGGCGCTCCGCGCGTTCCACGCGGAGCGCGGCATCGTGACGGAGAGCTGGTCCCCGCTCGGCACGCGCGAGCGGCTCCGGGAGGCCCCGGCCGTCGTGGCCGCCGCCGAGGCGCACGGCGTCACCCCGACGCAGGCGGTGCTGCGCTGGCACGTCCAGTCCGGCGCGCTGCCGATCCCGCGGTCCGCCGATCCCGAGCGCCAGCGCCAGAACCTCGACGTGTTCGGCTTCGAGCTCAGCGCGGAGGAGGTGCGGGCGATCGGCTCCGGTCCCCAGTCGCGCCTGTGGGACGGCGACCCGGACACGCACGAGGAGATGTAGCAGCCGGATCCCTCCCGGCACCGGCGGCCGTCGCGTCCCCCGCGGGCGCGGCGGCCGCGTCGCGCGCGGGTGCGCCGGTCAGCGCCCGAGCAGCGTCGGGATCCCGAGCTGGGCGACGCCGGCCACGAGGCACGCGCCGGCGACCAGCACGAGCACGCCCACCCACAGCACCGCCGGGAGGTGCGTGAGCCGCCCCAGCTGGTCGGCGTCCGAGGCGCCGCCGCCCCGCCGGGACCTGGACCGCTGCAGCTCGAGGGTCGCCCGCAGCGCGCCGAGCAGCAGGAACAGCGCGAGCGCGTGCGCCGCGACGCCCTGCACGACGAGGGGCGCGGCACCCGCGACGACGCCGACCACCACGCCCGCGACGAGGCAGGACCAGAGCCCGAACCAGTTGCGCACCTGGATCACGACGAGCGCGAGCAGCAGCAGCCACAGCCAGAGCACCGCGGCCGACCGGCCCTCGCCCGCGAGCCACGCGGCGCCGAGCCCGGCGAGCGCGGGCGCGGGATACCCGGCGAGCAGCGTCAGCACCATGCCGGGCC
>NZ_JAVCVL010000430.1:0-679 GCF_032917815.1 Clavibacter sp. MX14-G9D
GCACGGGCGGCGGGGTCGGCCCCGAGCCGCCGAGGAGCCCGGACCCGCGCCAGCCGCCCTCCCGGTCCGCCGCGCGCGCGTCGGCGGCGAGCACGGCGAACCACGCGAGCGCGGTGACCGCGAACGACGCGACCGAGAACTCCCCCGCCAGGACGGCGCCGGGGACGGACACGAGGACCAGCAGGGGCAGTCCGGTGACCGCGGGCAGGCGGAGCGCGTGCGCGAGGACGTCGAGGACGACCGCGAGCGCCCCCACGGAGGCCACGATGACGAAGACGATGGAGGCGAGCGGCGGGACCGGCGCCGACCGCCGGTAGATCTCGTCCCCGGCCTGCTCGCCGACGGCGAGGAGCGTGCGCAGCGTCTCGGGCGTCGGCACGACGCCCAGCACGGCCGTGCGGCCGGCGAAGACCAGCGTGACGAGGAGCACCAGGACGACGAGCGCGCCCGCGGAGGCGAGCAGGCGCGGGACGCCGACGGCGCGCAGGAGCGCCGCGGAGCCGAGGACGGCCGCGACGACGAGGATGCAGAGCACGAACCAGGCGCCGGGCTCCACGAGGATGTGGAGGCTGGCGGCACCCGCGAGGAGGGCCACGCCCAGCGCGGCGGTGAGCGGCCAGCGTGCGGCGCCGCGACCCGTGCCGCGTCCGCGTCCGCTGCTCCCGGGCGCTCCGCCGCG
>NZ_JAVCVL010000431.1:0-674 GCF_032917815.1 Clavibacter sp. MX14-G9D
GGGTCGTCCCGCAGGCGCCGGCGGAGGGCGTCGGCGGCGGGAGCGGCGGATCCGGTCACCGCGTCACCGGTACGCCGCCGGGACGGCGGGGCAGGTGGCGGCCAGGGCGGCGTCCATGGCCGCGGGGAACGGCGTCCACGGGTCGCCCGCGCGGGTCGCCGCGATGAACTCGTCGCGCGCCGGCACCTCGCCCTCGTACGGCGTGCCCTCGGCGGCGTAGCAGGGCAGCAGGTACGCGACGTAGTAGTCGTGCAGGTAGGCGAGCCCCGCGTCGTCCCGGGGCTCGCCCGCGGCCTCCGCCATCGGGAAGCGCACGGCGCAGGCGTACAGGGCCGCCGGGTCCCCGTCCGGGTACGTGAAGCTGTCCGAGCCGATGACGGACGCGTCGATGCCCGCTTCCCGGAGGCACCCGACCTGCACCTCCGCGAACCGGCCCGGCGCGATCGTGCGCTCGAAGCCGACGTCGGGGCGCACGGCGTCCGGCTCCTGCGCGACGAGCATCGCCCACAGCTCGTCGGCCGCGCGGGACCGCTCGGCGGCGAGCTCCTCGTCGGTGGCGGGCACGGGCACGGGCGGGTCCTCGGAGAAGTCCGGGACGGCGGCGCCGCGGCGGCCGTCGAGCGTGCCCATGGCCTGGCCGCGGGGCGTCGTCGCGGCGTCCGGGGCCGGATCCG
>NZ_JAVCVL010000432.1:0-622 GCF_032917815.1 Clavibacter sp. MX14-G9D
GAGGGCCTCGCCGGCGAAGAAGACGCGGTCGTCGACGGGGCGGGCGAGGGCCTCGCGGTCGGCCGCGGTGGCGCCGGGACGGAGGAAGCTGCCGGATCCGCGCGCGAAGGGGTCGCCGGTCCAGTCGGACCGCGCGAAGGCGATCGGCTCGGGCAGCCCGGCGGCGCCCACGGTGGGCGTCGGGGTCGGCGTGGCGGAGGGCGTGGCCGTGGGGGTCGTCGGCACGGGGGTCGTCCGCGTGCACGCCGCGAGGCCGAGGAGCGAGAGGCCCGACGCGGACGCGGTGAGGAGGGTGCGGCGGGAGATCGACATGCTGGGGCCAGCGTACCGGGGAGCCGTCGCCTAGGGTCGGGGGATGGCATCCGTCGACCCGCTGATCCCGGCCCCGGGCCCGGCAGGACCGGCGTCCGTCCGCGTGGACAGCTGGCTCTGGGCGGTGCGCGTCTACAAGACCCGGTCGCAGGCCACGGCCGCGTGCCGGGCGGGCCACGTGCGGGTCGGCGACGAGCGCGCGAAGGCGTCGCAGGCGGTCCGGCCGGGCGACGAGGTGCGCGTGCGCGTGGCGGGCGCCGAGCGGATCCTCGTGGTGCGCCGCACGCTCGTGAAGCGCGTCGGCCCGTCG
>NZ_JAVCVL010000433.1:0-661 GCF_032917815.1 Clavibacter sp. MX14-G9D
GAACACGTCCTTGTGCAGCGGCGACGCGAGGGTGGTGCGGCCGCCGCGGGAGCCGACGATCCCGCGCGCCATGACGTGGGCGCCCGTCGCCGGGTCCGCGTGGCCGACGGCCCGGACGCTCCCGTCCGGCAGGCGGAGGAGCGCGACCTGGTCGCCGCCGACGAGCGCGGCCTCGCCCCAGAGCGGCTCCAGCTGGTCGAGCCGGCACACGGCGAGCCAGGGGCCCGGCGACGCCACGGCGGCGTCGGGGGCGGTGAGCTCCGTCATGGTCATGCGGTCTCCTCGCGGTCGGTGCTCGGGCGGATCGGCGTCCAGCGGATCGGCGTCCAGCGGATCGACGGCCGTCCCGGATCGGGGCGGCTCGTGTCGGCAACGCTAGGGACGCGGTGTTTCGGGCTCCGACCGTCGCCGTGACGGCGGCGTAACGAACACCTCTCGCCCGGTCGGGGTCGGCGTGAGGCGCCCGTCACACGGCGTGACACGGGGGCAACGACCCGGAAACGGGGCGTCCCTAGCGTGGGAGGACACCCGAGCAGGAGGTCCGACATGAGCGCATCCGGTGCCACGCCGTCCGATCCGCACGCCGCCCCGACGCCCGTCGCCGCGTCCGCGATGCCCGCCGCCGCGTCCGCGACGCCGACGGGGACCGCGCCCGCGCCCG
>NZ_JAVCVL010000434.1:0-658 GCF_032917815.1 Clavibacter sp. MX14-G9D
CCGCGGACACGTCCCGCCCGGCGACGCCGGAGAAGGCGCGCGCCTCGGCGAGGTTCGGGGTGGCGAGCGCCGTGTTCGGGACCGGCGGCTCGCCCGCGGGGTGCGGATCCCACACCAGCGGCACGACGGCCGCGCGCGCGTCGAGGGCGGCGCGGAGACGCGGGTCGCGGGTGACGCCGCGGCCGTAGTCGGCGACCACGATGGCGTCGGCGGTGGCGATCGCCTCGAGCATCGCGTCGGTGGCGACGGGCGTCGGCGGCGGCGCGCAGCCCTCGTCGATGCGGGCGATCGCGTGCCCGTCGGCACGGACGCGGGTCTTGACGGGCGTGGGCGCGCCGGACGGGCCGGCGACCACCTCGACGCGCGCGAGCCGCTCGCGGAGCGTCTCGGCGTGCCGGTCGTCGGAGAGCACGGTGACGAGGCGCACCTCGTGGCCGTCGCGGGCGAGCATGGTGGCGACGAGGCCCGCGCCGCCGGCACGCGGCAGCGACTCCTCGACCTCGATGACGGGCACGGGCGCGTCGGGGCTGAGGCGGTGGGCGGACCCCTGCATGTCGACGTCGAGGAGCACGTCGCCGACCACGACGATCCTCATGCCGGCACCTCCGCGGCGGTCGCGGCGGCGGCCGGCGCGGGGGCGGGGGCGGCGGATGCGGCG
>NZ_JAVCVL010000435.1:0-655 GCF_032917815.1 Clavibacter sp. MX14-G9D
CCTCCGGTCAGTCGACCGGCGGCAGCCCCGCCGCCGCGCGCGCGATCCGCTCGGTGCGCGCAGCGTGACGTCGCCCGCCCCGCCCGGCCACCGCGGGACCGTCCCTGCCGTGTCCAGCGGGAGCGCGCGGAGCGTCGCCTCGGCGTGCGCTGCCACGCGCTCCGAGCGCGCCACGATGTCGGCGCGCGACTCCTCCTCCGTCGCGCGCATGTCGGCGTTCGGCGGGGCGTCCTGGTCCATCCACGCGAGCCGCTCCGTGGACGGCCGGCCGAAGACGGAGCCCAGGTAGCCGGACTCCACGCCAGCAGCGTGCTCGACGAGGCCGAGCAGGTTCGACGCCGTCGGCACGAGGGGGCGTCGGACGTCGTGCTCCGAGAGCCCGTCGGGCTTCCGCACGAGCGCCTCGCGCGCGAGGCGGAGGTGGCGGAGGAGATCGTCCACGGGACCCGACGGTCACCCGGACGGGGGCGGCGCCGATCCCGGGCGCCTACGCCGGGGACCGGGAGGATGGAGGCGGGCAGACGCCCCGACGAGAGGGCCGCATGACCGCCGACGACACGACCGCCGACGCCGACGCATCGGCCCGGCCTCCCGCGCAGGCCGCGCGCGCCCCCGCGCCCGAGGACCCCGGGCACGGGCGTCGCCGCCTCGCCCG